>JAYYHP010000335.1:0-7863 GCA_036148335.1 Pseudomonadota bacterium | reverse complement strand
CACGACCGCGATTTTATTGATTCCGTGGCCGATCATATCGTCCATCTGCATCAGCAGGCGCTGACGGTGTACCCCGGCAATTACAGCGCCTATGAGCGCATTCGTGCCGAAAAACTGGCACAGCAGCAAACGGTGTATGAGAAACAACAGGAGCGCGTCGCTGAGATTGAAAAGTTTGTGGCGCGTTTTCGGGCAAAGGCGAGTAAGGCCAAACAGGCTCAGAGCCGCCTAAAAGAACTGCAGCGCATGGAGCTGATTGCGCCCGCGCATGTGGATTCGCCGTTCCGATTCGAGTTTCCCTGCTACGAAAAAATGTCATCGCCGTTACTGGCCATCGATAACGCCGATCTCGGCTACGGCGATAAAACGATTCTGCCGCAGGTCAAACTCTCAATTGTCCCAGGGCACCGCATTGGTCTGCTTGGCCCCAACGGCGCCGGTAAATCCACGCTGCTTAAAACGCTGTGCGAAGAAGTCCCGCTATTAAGTGGTGAGCGCAGCACGGGAGAGCATTGCCACATCGGTTATTTTGCTCAGCATCAACTGGAATCTTTGGATGTAAAAGCGACCGGATCACTGATTCTTCAGCGCCTGCGCCCAAAAGCCAGCGAGCAGGAAATCCGTAACTTTCTGGGCGGCTTTGGTTTTCATGGCGATAAAGCGCTGGAAGTCATTGAGCCATTTTCAGGCGGTGAAAAAGCACGACTGGCGCTGGCCTGTGTTGCCTGGATGAAGCCCAACTTATTGATTCTCGATGAGCCGACCAACCACCTCGATATTGAAATGCGTGAGGCGCTGGCACTGGCCCTGCAGAATTTTGAAGGTGCGATTTTAATCGTCAGCCACGACCGTCACCTGTTGAAATCTACGGTGGATGAATACTGGCTCGTGGACCACGGCAAAGTGCAGAACTTCGATGGCGATCTGGATGATTATCACGATTACATGAATCATCGGACGGACGCACCCCATCCAACATCCTCACAGGATGTGAATACTGGCAATGCCTCTGACACTAAACCTTCGATCGACCGTAAAGAACAAAAAAGACTCGAAGCCGAGCGCCGCCAGCGGCTGGCACCGATACGGAAAAAACAACAAGCCGCTGAGAAGCAGATGGAATCTCTGCAACAGGCGTTAGATGAAATAGAGCAAGCGATGAGCGACACCGGACTGTACGAGGCCAGTCGCAAGGATGAGCTGAACGCCCTGATTCAGAAACAAGGCACGATGAAAGCTGAACTGGAAGAAATTGAGCTGGAGTGGATGACATTGACCGAAGCGCTAGAGGCGGACTGATCCGCCTCGCACACTCATCGGCAACAAACGCCTTCAGGCCAATCGTATCAACGCTCAGCTACCGCCGGAGGAGTGATGGCGATCTCGGCCGGTGGAATAATGGCGACCTCTGCGCTGCCAGAAACAGACAAGCCATCATTGTCATCCGCGTAAAACGTCAGAGACGCGCGCTCATCGTTGTTTTCACTGAACGAAAAGCTCTGCTCTCCCAACCCAAAGAAATTCATGATCGAGCGCTCTGGATCTTCCGTCGTAACGATGGCATCGGGTACGGGAGGCACAGAGTCACTGGTCATATACACCACGCCTTCCGAATCGCCCGCCAGTAATATCGAGTGGAAATCATTGGCGGCGCGCTCTACGGCATAACACGTGAGCGTCTGGGTAGTGTCCCCGTCGGTGTCGGACCAGTTGCGCGTTATCGATCCCATTCCATCGGTGCGATCACTGACCCGGCGGTATCGCGCCGTGTAATCATAAGTTTCAGTAAATCCAGCCACCGGACTTAGCGGGACATAACGTGAGCCCGTTACCTCATACTTGTAGCGATTATCTCCATCCTGATACGCCACAAAAGCATCACTGGTCAGGGTTCCGTTTTTCGCTTCCAGCGAGAAGAATCCGCCCTCGCAGTCGGACACTTCGTATTCCTTAACCTCAGGGTCGGGTTGGCGAATCAGGAAGGTACGCAGGAGTGTGGTATCACCGCGTTCAGGTAACTCCGCATTCACGAAGTCAGAGCGCACGGTCGCATTTTCGGTAATCACGACCCACTGGCCAACAATACCGTCCTCATCCAGCGCAGCTGCCGCTTGCGTGTAAGGGCTTAACGTAAAGCGATCCACCCCGGTGAAAGGAAATGGGGTTGAGTCGGCGGATTCAGACCCACCACAGGCAGAAATCAGTAGGGGGAGCCCCAGAATGGCAACACGGTACATCACGACCAGTCCCTTAGTACTATTGATAGGAGCCTGATTATAGACAGGCGTTCACCCAAAGGCGAACGCCATCAACTCATTGCGGCTGACTAACCGTCCACGGCCGGCTCAGGTTGCGGCAGGAATCACCGCCATGGTCAGACGCGAGATGCAGCTGAGCTTACCTTCGTCATTGCTGATACGAATCTCCCAGACCTGAGACGTGCGCCCCCGATGCACGATGGTGGCTACCCCAGTCAGTGTGCCAGACCGCACGCCGCGCAGGTGGTTGGCGTTAATCTCCTGCCCAACAGCGTATTCTTTGCTGTTATCCAGACACAAATTAGCTGCCATGCTGCCAAGCGTTTCAGCAAACAACACATTGGCACCGCCATGCACCAGACCAATCGGCTGAAACGTTCGCTGATCGGCAGGCATGGTGCCTTTGACCCAGTCCTCGCCGACCTCGGTCACTTCAATGCCTAAATTGGAACAGGCCGTGTTCTGCATCGCCTGATTCATGGCGGGAATATTGGGTTCAGAAAACCAGAGGGTCATGGCAACTCCTTATACATCATTGGAAAATCCCACAGGTGGCGGTGTGTCAGTGCATATTTTATGAACGGACACCCTGCACGTTCACGACGCAGCAAACTGATCGGTCGCCCGCACCAGTCGATCGAGTATGCCCGGCTCAGAAACCGCATGGCCAGCCCCCTCAATGATATAGAGTGTTGCATCAGGCCAGGCCTTTGCCAGCTCCCAGGCGTAACGCAGCGGACACGGCATGTCGTAGCGTCCGTGAACAATCACACCGGGGATGCCCGCTAAGCGCGACGCATCGCGCAGTAGTTGCCCATCCTCCAGCCAGCCTCGGTGAGTGAAAAAGTGGTTCTCGATACGGGCAAACGCCAACGCAAACTGATCGCCGCCAAACTCATCCACCAATTGCTGATCGTGTATCAAGGTAATGGTCGACGCTTCCCACTGACTCCAGGCACGGGCGCAGGCCTGTTTTTCCACGTCATCGTCGCCCGTCAGACGTCGGCGATACGCGGCCATCAGATCATGACGTTCATCCGCCGGAATCGGTGCAATAAACCGCTCCCATTGATCCGGGAACATCTCTGACACACCGTATTGGTAATACCAGTTCAGCTCGGCAGGTGTAAGGGTATAGACCCCTCGCACAATCAACTCACTGACGCGCTCCGGGTGACGCTCGCTGTAGGCCAGCGCCAGCGTCGATCCCCAGGAGCCGCCCAGCACTAGCCAGCGTTCGACGCCACACAACTGGCGCAAGCGTTCAATGTCATCCACCAGATCCCAGGTGGTGTTGTGATCCAGACAGGCATGAGGGCGCGACCGACCACAACCACGCTGATCAAATAGCAATACATCGTAGCGAGCGGGGTCAAACAAGCGCCGGTGCTCCGCGTTGCAGCCTCCGCCGGGGCCACCATGTAAAAAGACCGCGGGTTTGGCCCCCGGCGTACCCACCCGCTCCCAATACACTTGATGCCCATGTCCCACATCCAGCCAACCGCTGTCGTAAGGCTCAATGGCGGGGTAAAGCGTTCGATACGAATTCATAGGCTTCCTTAATGTGCGCGTTTGGCGACTAACAATGCCTGAACGGGTGAGTGACCAACGTCCGGTTTAATACGGTCTTAGTTTGGCAGATAAAGCCACCCTTTGGCACGTACTCACCTGCTTTTTGTAACCTCACATGCCAACCTCACCCACTGTGCTTTGCATCACAGTAAATCACCGCATACTCGCTAACGCCCGTGCGCTTGGGGTTAGCGATTCAGTCGCCAAAGTGGCGGGAAACGGTGATGACCACCACCCAACGATAACAATAAATACAGGTGCAACTATGACTCTTCCTAAGCGCTGGAAGCAGGGAATGCTGGCGTCCGTCATCAGCATCGGACTTGCCAACAGCTTGCCCGCTCATGCTGACGTCACTGGCCCGGGCACATTAAACGGTGACCTCTGGCAATCGACCGCTGAGTTTTTTCTCAGTTTTTCATTTGCGGCAGACGCCATTAATGAAGCCAACAACATCCGTCCGTTTCAGGTACCGCAGGCCAAGTCACACGGCCTGACCACCTTTCGCGATCAGTCCATCAGTTTTGATTTTCGCGCCAAGCATCTCGATGCCGATGGCAATGCTGACAACAACCTGAACTGGTCGGTCGTGGCCATGCCAATGCATGGCACCCTGACCGGCACACCGCCCAACATGACCTACACACCCGAGCCCGGGTACACCGGTTTTGACCGGGTCATTTTTAATGTCAGTGATAATGCCGACGGCAGCACCGAAGGCACCATCGACATTAAAGTTCAGGGCTCATATACCGCGTTTGAAAGTGGTCAGGTGCGTCCGCTAGCGATGAACTCGGATCACACCCGCCTGTACGCACTGAATACGCCAGATGGCAAGATGGAAGTCTTTGATGTATCCGGCGAATTACCTGAGCTGCTGCACAGTGTCCCGGTCGGTCTTGAGCCCGTCGCTATTGCCCTGCGCAACGACGGCGAAGCCTGGGTTGTGAACACCCTGTCAGACAACATCAGTGTCGTGAACCTGAGCGCTGAGATCCCGCACGTAACCCGTACGTTGTACACCGGTGACGAACCACAAGACATCGTGTTCGGCGGCCCGAATCACAACCGCGCGTTTGTTACTACGGCGCACCGTGGTCAGCACTCGCCGTCGGATCTGGATGCCATGACACCCGGCACTGACCGCGCAGATGTCTGGGTCTTTGATGCTGCTTCAGGATCTTCTGAGCCTGAGAAAGTAATTTCCCTGTTTGGTATGGCGCCACGCGCTCTGGCAGTAACGCCTGACGGCAGCAAGGTGTATGCGGCCATCTATAAATCCGGTAACCAGACCACGATTGCGGCGCATAACTACCGCCTGTTTGGTGCCACCAGTACCATTTCAGGAAAACCCGGCCCGACTACCGATGCCGGTGGCGTAGAAGCGCCGAACTCCGGGGTGATGGTGAAATACGACGGCGAAGACTGGCGCGATCAGTACGGCACCAACTGGAACCGTCAGATTTACTTCGACCTGCCCGACTACGACGTCTTCGAGATTGATGCCATGGCCGCCTCACCGAATTGGACTAAGCGTCATTCTGGGGTGGGTAACGCCCTGTTTAACATGACGGTGAACCCGGCCAACGGTAAGGTGTATGTGTCCAACATGGATGCGCGCAATGAGCTGAAGTTTGAAGGCCACGGCGACCGCAGTGACATCCAGACGTTGCGCGGCCGCTTTATCAAAAACCAGATCACGGTGATTGATGGCAACGATGTCACGCCGCGCGAGCTGAACAACCATCTGGCCGATTCACGTCCGGACGGCTCCGCCGACGACAACGCCCGCTCACTGGCCATGCCGCTTGAGATGGTCATGGACAGCGCTGGCGAGACCCTTTACGTCGCGGCGTTCAGCTCATCCAAGGTCGGTATTTTTAATGCCGAAGAACTTGAGAATGGCAACTTCACCACCTCTGAAGCAAACCATATTGAAGTGTCCGGCGGTGGCCCTGCGGGCATCGCGCTTGATGAGGCGCGTAACCGAATGTACGTCCTGACGCGCTTTAATAACTCAGTGGCTGTGGTTGATCTGGCGGCACGCGAAGAAATCGCCAGCGTCGCCATGTACAACCCAGAACCGGACTTCATTACCGAAGGTCGCCCGTTCCTTTATGACGCGCGCTTCAGCTCTGGTCGCGGCGATTCCTCATGTGGTTCCTGCCATCTGTTTGGTGATATGGACGGTCTCGCCTGGGAGCTGGGTAACCCAGACATCAACTGGACCGAAAACCCACGCGACTATGCCGATGAGTTTGTGAAAATGAACGCACTGCGCGTACACCATCCACTCAAAGGTCCGATGCTGACTCAGTCATTCCGTGGTATGGAATTCCAGGGCCCGCTGCACTGGCGTGGCGACCGTACTGGCGCCTATCGTGAAAACGGTGAGTCTCTGGAAAAAGCGGCGTTCAAAGAATTCCGTGGCGCGTTCACTGAGTTGCTTGGCCGCCATGCACAACCAACCGAAGACGAAATGAACAAGTTCGCCGACTTCGTATTGCAATTGCGCTATCCGCCGAATCCGAACCGTAACCTCGACGACACGCTGACGCCGAAAGCACAGGCGGGAGCAGACGTGTACTTCAATGAAAAGACCACCGGCTTTAAGTCGAAAGGCGATATTGCCAAGCAGACCTGTAACCACTGCCACGAAGTGGAAATGGACATCGAACGCTTTGGTACCAACACTTTGATGAGCTTTGAAGGCACCGAAAACCCACAAGACTTTAAGATTCCACACCTGCGGAATGTCTACAGTCGCGTTGGTATGTTCGGTCAGGTCTTCCGTGAAGAAACCTCCACCAGCAAGCACATGGGCGAGCAAGTCACCGGCTACGGCCTGTCGCACGACGGCGCGGTAGATACCATGGAAACCTTCCTGACGGTGTCTGTCTTCCATGTAGAACCCGAAGACGTCGGCCCGGTGTTTGAGTACGTGACTCAGGTTCCTACCGGTCTGGCTCCGATTGTTGGTCAGCAGGTGACTCTGAATCCACAACAGCAGGGTGATCAGGGCATGATTGATCTGATGATTGATCAGGCGCTCCTCCACACCACCGCTGGCGGCCCTAATAAGCAGCAGTGTGATCTGGTGGTCCACGGCGTGATCGACGGTGAACAACGCGGCTGGATGATGCAGACGTCGGGGGAATTCCTGTCCGACGACGGTGATTACATCAGTCACGCCAACCTGCGTGCACTCAGCACCGAACACGGCAACAGCCTGACGTATCTGTGCGCCCCTCCGGGGTCTGGTACCCGAGTGGCACTCGACCGGGATGAGGACGGCACCTTCAATATGGAAGACGCAGTACTCATGGGCCGTGCGCCAACCAGCATCATGCCAATGGACCCACACGCCGCGCCCGAGCAAGACGTGATGGTCCCTGCTGAAGGCAACGGCTATGACCGT
The DNA here is from genome assembly GCA_036148335.1 of Pseudomonadota bacterium. GTDB lineage: Bacteria > Pseudomonadota > Gammaproteobacteria > Pseudomonadales > Oceanobacteraceae > Thalassolituus. The sequence goes on along the minus strand of JAYYHP010000335.1, from coordinate 615 downwards.
GAAGCTGCGCAGAAACGCAAAGGGCGTTTCCCGGACTTTAACTATTATTGGCCGTTTGGGTCGTAAGAATTTACACCCTGATATAAGTAGCCAGACACAAAAAACCGCTCAGTTGAGCGGTTTTTTTGTGTCGTCTAAAACCTGTTGCTGACGCTATTTAAGGCGCTATCTAAGGCGCTATTTCAGGTGTGAATTAAAAGCCTTAGCTTACGGCAAGGTCACAGAAATATCGGCCGAACCCGCCACCGTTTCTGTGCCGCCAACGTTGGAGAAATTCAGCATAAAACCAGACGCCGTCAGCTCATCTACCGAGAGAATGGCATCGTCCACGTTATCACTGGTGTAACGCAGGTTATTTATCTCATCGTTAAAATACACGTCCTGCAAAAACGGGTAGCTGATCGTGCTCAGCTGCAAAAATGCCTCACCCTCAGTGCTGTTCGTGGTGGCGATGGAGGTTTTATAACCGCCATTTTCAAGGTGATGGATAGCTGCGCAAAATACCGGTTGGTTGGATACCGGATCAACGCCATCGTTACTCCAGTCCCAGGTCAGAGTACCCAGTGATCCGACGGTATCGAGAATTTTAATCGCCTTGCGCTGCACATTAATGCT
>JAYYHP010000334.1:0-22919 GCA_036148335.1 Pseudomonadota bacterium | reverse complement strand
CCTTGCCTATAAAGGCAGCCCCCAGAATTACCACCTCAGACAGTCCTGAAACTTGTTCATTCAGGTCAGTGGCGCTGCGGATTTCCAGGTAATCGGTCTGAAAGCCACGTGAATTCAGACGCTCCGTCGCTGCAGCGATGGCAGCGTTGGGCGCGTCACCGGCGTTCAGGGCGTCGGCGATCTCGTTCAGAGTCTGATACAGGCCAGTGGCCAGTTGGCGCTCCTGGTCCGATAGATAGCCGTTACGTGAGCTTAATGCCAGGCCATCTTCGGCGCGGGCCGTTGGCACAGTAACGATCTCAATGGGCATGCACAGATCATCGACCATCTTGCGAATGACCGCCACTTGCTGAAAATCTTTTTCGCCAAAAAAGGCGACATCCGGCAGTACCTGATTGAACAGCTTAGTCACTACCGTGGAAACGCCATCAAAATGGCCGGGGCGACTGCCACCGCACAGGCCTTCGGAGACCACAGGCACGTGCACAATGCTTTGTGCATCCTGACCTTTGGGGTACATCTCGTTGACGTTCGGGGCAAACAACAGATCGCACTGCGCTGCAGTCAGGCGTTCCTGATCCTGTGGCAGTGTGCGTGGGTAACGGTCGAGGTCGGATGCGTCGTTAAACTGCAGCGGGTTAACGAAAATACTGCTGACAACAAAATCACTGTCGCTGCGGGCACGGTCAATCAGGCTGATGTGACCATCGTGCAGGTTACCCATGGTCGGCACGAAACCAATGCGCTTACCGGCCTGACGAGCCACTCGTACGTGTTGCCGTAGTTCGGCAATGGTATGAACGGTAATCATGCGCTGAACCCGTGTTCGTCGGCCGGGAAGGCACCTTCACGCACCTCGTCGGCGTAGGCTTTCAGCGCCTCTGGCACAGTACGACCGTCCGTCATGTAGTTTTTCACAAACTTAGGAATGTGCCCGGTGTTGAGGCCCAGCATGTCGTAACACACCAGCACCTGAGCGTCGGTATCGGCGCCCGCGCCAATGCCCACCACAGGCACGGTAACGGCCTCGGTAATGCGTTTCGCCAACGGGCTGGGTACGCATTCCAGCAAAATAATATCAGCGCCTGCCTCGGCCAGTGCCACGGCATGAGCGACCATCGCATCGGCTTTTTCGCCGTCGCGGCCTTGTACCCGGTAACCACCAAACTTATTCACGGATTGTGGTGTCAGTCCCAGATGAGCGCACACAGGCACGCCCTGACGCGACAGACTTTCGACCAAAGGCACTAACCAGTCGTCACCTTCTACTTTCACCATGTGGGCACCGGCCTGCATCACGGCACGAGCACTGGCGACACCGGTTTCTACGTCACCGTAAGACATAAATGGCAGGTCAGTCATGATGAGGGCCGGGCGCGCTGCGCGGGCGTTACCACGAGCGACCGCCGCCGTGTGATACACCATGTCATCGAGGCTGACGGGCAAGGTGGAGTCCCGGCCTTGCAGGACCATGCCCAGCGAATCGCCAACCAGCAGGGCTTCAACGCCAGCATCGGCCGCCAGTTGAGCAAAGGTCGCATCGTAAGCAGTGAGTACTGAAAATTTCTCACCTGCGTCTTTCTTGCTTTGCAGGGTGCGAATACTGATCGGACTCATGTGATTTCTCCGGTAATCCCCGTCGCCGGGTTGTGGGGCGTATGGTGCGGATTGTGATTTATAAGTCAATAACTGCAGCGTCGAGGCGCTGCAGATCGTTACCAAATTCAGGTGTGATCTGATCCAGCCGCTGGCCATCGGGCAAGGTCAGGTCCGGTGCAATTTCCAACAATGGCTGTACCACAAAGCCGCGGCGGGTCATTTCGTGGTGTGGCAGGTTCAGGCGATCGCTGCGTTGAGTGTGGTCGTGATAGAGCAGGATATCGAGATCAATGCAGCGCTCGCCCCAGTGACGACGTTTGACTCGCCCTTGATCACGCTCGATGCCCTGTAATGCATCCAGCAGCGCCAGTGGTGTCAGCTCGGTATGAATCTCTGCCACGGCATTGACGAAGTCGGGTTGATCTTGGGGGCCAACCGGGGCGCTGCGATAAAAAGAGGAGCAGGCCACCACCTGAGTGGTGGGCAGGGCATTCATAGCATCAATGGCCAGACGAAGCTGCGCCGCTGGGTGATCCAGATTGGCCCCCAGCCCGATGTAAATCGCCATGATCAGCTACGTGGTTTGCGACGACGGCGTGGACGACGGCGACGTTCACCATCGCGGGGCGCCTGTTCCTGGCGGCTGACCGGCGGATGCTCTTCCTGAATCTGTGTCCAGAAATCACACAACTCCTGTAGTTCTTCACCGGATTGATGACGTAACAAAAGGAAGTCATAAGCGGCACGGAAACGCGGATGCTGAGTCAGCTCCGGAGCTTTGCGGCTACGAATCTTCGGCAGGCGTAACTGCAATTCCCAGATCTCGCGCATCGGGATGGAGAAACGCTTAGGAATCGCCGTCGATTTGATTTGTTGTGCCAGAGCGCGGTCGGCGGCTTTTTGCAGCGCCGGATGAGGCGGTAAGCCTTCGTCTTCAAACTCTTGCTGCAGACGGCAGACCTGTGGCCAGAGCAAGGCAGCAAGGAAGAAATACGGTGTTACCGATTTGCCCGCCTGAATGCGAGCGTCGGTATTGAGCATGGTGTTGTCGACCAGTGTCGCGGCAAACGCATCTTCCTGCATGCAGGTTTCGGTGGCCGGAAACAGAGGCGCGAATAAACCGTACTCACGTAACAGTCGAACGGTTTCCTGAGCGTGGCCTGCGAGAATCAGCTTGAGCGACTCTTCAAACAGTCGTGCGGCAGGAATCTGCTCTAACAATGGCGCCATGGGGCGAATTGGTGCGGCGGTGTCGGCATCAATGGTGAAGCCCAGCTTTGCGGCAAAGCGGATTGCACGCAGCATGCGCACAGGGTCTTCACGGTAGCGCGTTTCCGGGTCGCCGATTAAACGAATCTGCTTGGCTTGCAGGTCATCCCAACCACCGGCGTAAGAATGCACACTGAAGTCATCAATGTTGTAGTACAGCGCATTGATGGTGAAGTCGCGGCGCATGGCGTCTTCGTCTTTGTTGCCGTACACATTGTCACGCAGGATCATGCCCTGATCGCCCTGGCGTGAGACCTTATCAGAATGTTCTTCGGACGGTGGCGCACGGAAAGTCGCGACCTCAATGACTTCGCGACCAAAGACCACGTGAACCAGTTTGAAGCGACGGCCAATCAAGCGAGAGTTGCGGAACAGTTGATTCACCTGTTCTGGAGTGGCGTCGGTCGCGACGTCGAAATCTTTTGGTGATAATCCCAGCAGGTTGTCACGCACACCGCCGCCAACGAGGAACGCGGCGTAGCCCGCCTTGCGCAGACGATACAGAACTTTGAGAGCAGGCTCGCTGATGGCACTGCGTGAAACCGTGTGCTCGTCGCGGGGAATGATGCGCAGCTGCACGTCATTGCTGTCTGATTTCTGTCCGAACAGCTGTTTGACTCGTTTGATCAGGGTCACGGGGCAAGGGATCTCTGGTTGCCGGTAAGCCAGCGAGTTTACAGGTTAGTGTATGCCAAATAAACAGAAAGCCGCATCTGACGGGGTCAGTGCGGCTTTGATTTCCGGCGTTTTTATTATTGTTTAACCCGGAGTCCTGGGACAGGTGTTTTGAATGGGCATCCCCTGCCACTTTCTTATTATTGTTGTAAGCGCAGATGCGCATTCAAAACACTTGTCTGGAGCGCCTTTGTTATTGTCGTTAGTGGCGTCTCCGTCCTCTGGCCTTGTTATTTTTGTTATCGGCCTGAGCTGAGGCTCCGCATTTTTTATTTTTATTGTCAGCGTTGCTCTCTGATGAATATAAAGCGATTGCCGTGCCAACTTTTGAAAACCCAGTAAAATCAATGGCTTAAGGTTTTTGTGTTAGTCATTTAGGGCCTTCCGTTACAGAAAGTGTTACGAAACATTACGCAAAGTGTAACCCTGAGGTAACAAGTCTCAAGAAACGTAACACTGAGTAAAGGTTCAGCGAATCGAGCGGGCGGATGCTGTGCTGCGTGAGGGTATGGGGCGTTCTTCTGAAGGACGCCGTGACGCCCTGCGAGTCATCTCTCTGATCGTCATAGAGTACGAAGGTGGTTTCGATGCCGCGTTACGCCGCTGGGAGTAATGGGGAGTGTTACCAATGTCGGTAACACAGTGTGGGTAACAGGGGGCTTGGGTTAAAAGGCTTGGGTAACAGTCTTGCTCTGCCTTCTGTCCCATTGGTATGCAGCGCCCAATTATCGTTGCTCAGTGCCTAGGGCTGTTCAGTGCCTGGGGTTGCGCAGTACGAAGGGCGGCGGAATAGGGCAAAACAGAGAGGGGGGGGCTGAGAACAGGCCGCAAGCAGGGAATCGTAAAGCGGAAGCGCTTGACAGACAGGCAATAAAAAAGCCGCAAAGCGGCTTTCTGGATTCTTTCTGGCGATCTTTTCTGTGCGGCTTCTCTTGTTGTTATTCCGTTGAAGTCGGATCGTCTTATTATTGTCGGTCCCCGAAGGCTTGTGCCTGTTATTTTTATTGTTGGCGCCTTCTCTTGCGCGGCGTTTGTTATTTTTATGAGTGCCTGCGCTAGGTGTCTGAATATAAGCTAATACCGTGCCAAAAAATAAAACCTATATAAATCAATGGCTTATAAATTCTAATTGTCAATTTGAGTCGAAGTGTGTGGGAAAGTGTTACCAAACCTTACGCGGTGGGGGTTACATAGGTAACACCTTGAGTAACAGTCAGTGTGACACGCTGCGTAACAGGATGAGGGGGGCGCTGCGCCAGACAATAAAAAAGCCGCATAGTGCGGCTTTCCAGTGGGCATTATTCTTATTGTTCTTGCTGCCTCAGGGGTCATCAGGGTTTCGCATGAACTGACAACGTATTGTTATTGTTGTTGTCGCATCAGTGCATGCAGAACGCCGATGGAGGGCCATATTCGTTCTTCTTATTTCCTGGGGAACTACCGGCGCTTTGTTATTTTTATTAGTGCGCCATTCCTCATCTGGCTGAGTCCTTTGTTATTTTTGTTGTTGGACATCTGCTCAGTACTGTCTAGTTTGCGATTACTGTGCCAGGTTTCACATTTTCAATAAAAACAATGACTTAGAAAAATACAGGTGTCTATTTTTATAGACACTTCGACCAAAGTGTTACTCAAAGGATGCCATTTGGTAACAGTGTTACTCACAAAGTAACACTCTGTAACTCTGCTAAGTGTTCAGTACTTATCCAGACACTTGGGCTTAGTAGGCTAGCAAGCAGAGGCTGTGAGCCAGAAGTACGGAATCGAACAAAGCTAAGAATGAAACGACGCTGAGAATGGACCGACCAGGCAAGGAGTTGTGAAGTTGGGGAGTATTGGAGGTAATAAGTCTGGCAGCAAGATCCTAATGTAACGATCTTGCGACAGGAAAAGGTACCAAGGCGGTCGACTTAACGACCACCTTTCTTACGTGGAATGCCCAGTCGCTGACGGCGCTCCCACAATGACTTACGTGAGATACCCAGTTTTTTCGCCAGCTCTGTTTCTGTCATGCTGGATTCGTTCTCGAGAACGAAGTGCATAAAGTAGTCGTCCAGCGACAGATCGCCCTGAGCTTCGCCATTGTCAGGTTCTGGCTCGTAAGGGTTGGGTTCCATCAGGTTGTTACGCATGGTGTCACTAAGGTAACGGTCGGCACTGACATCAATGCCGAGCAGGTCGGCACTGATGCTTTGGCTCTCGGCGAGAATCACGGCGCGTTCAACGGCGTTCTCTAATTCACGGACGTTGCCCGGCCAGTGATAGTCACGAATGGCCTGCAATGCACCGCTGTCAAAGGTCATGCTGTCCTGCGCCATGCGTTCGGCAGCGCGCGTGAGCATGGCGTTGGCAATCTCGACGACGTCTTCGCCACGATCACGCAGGGGCGGCAGATGCAGCTCCATGACATTCAGGCGGTAGTACAAATCTTCACGGAATTCGCCCTGAGAAGAGAGTTCTTTCAGGTTACGGTGGGTCGCCGCGACGAGGCGAACATCCACTTGCTGTGATTGCACTGAGCCGACCCGACGAATTTCACCTTCCTGTAAAACACGTAACAAACGCGCCTGGGCTTCCAGTGGCAGCTCGCCGATTTCGTCAAGGAACAGGGTGCCACCATCGGCGGCTTCGACTAAGCCCTGACGTTGCGCTGTGGCGCCGGTGAAGGCGCCTTTCTCGTGACCAAACAGCTCGGATTCGATCAGGGTTTCGGGAATGGCCGCACAGTTGACGGAGATCAGTGCCTTGTTGGCACGACGACTCTGGCTGTGAATGGCGCGGGCAACCAGCTCTTTACCGGTGCCGGATTCACCCTGAATCAATACGGTGGCGTCGGTCGGGGCGACTTTGGCGATTTTGCGGAACAGCAACTGCATCGGCTCGCAGCTGCCAATAATGCCGGTATCCGCACTGGTGACAGGGGCAGGATCGCCCGCTTGGGGTGTTGGTGCCTGTGAGTGCGTATCGAGAATGCGGGTCACGGCCTGAATCATTTCTTCGTGGTCGAATGGCTTGGCGATGTAATCCACCGCGCCCAGCTTCATGGCGTCGACGGCAGAGCGCAGGCTGGCGTAGCTGGTCATGATGAGTACCGGAATGTTACCGGTCAGCTCAATCAGGTCGGTGCCGGTACCACCGGGCAGACGCAGGTCACTGATGACCATGTCAAAGTCACTGAAGTCGAGTTGTCGTGCAGCGTCAATGGAGTCGGCCTCAGTCACCTCATGCTGGTGACGCTGCAACAACCGTTTAACGGCGTTGCGGATAATGGCCTCGTCTTCGACGACTAAGATATGACTCATGAATGTGTTTCCGTTACTTCAGTGTGTTCGCTTTGCGGCAGGCTGACTGTAACACAGGTGCCTCGTCCGCTGGCGACAGGACTGTCGATGCTGATATGACCATAGTGCTCCTCGATGATGCTGTAAACCAATGACAGCCCGAGGCCGGTCCCTTTGCCCACTTCTTTGGTGGTAAAGAAAGGCTCGAAGATGTGATCCAGGGTATCGGCATCAATGCCGTGGCCATTGTCGATCACTTTAATGCGTATCTGTTGTTCTTCGCGTTCGCCCTGTACCCAGATGGTATCGCCGGGCTCGGAGGCATCCCGGGCGTTGCCAAGCAAGTTCACGAACACCTGAACCAGTCGTTGGGCATCGCCTTTGGTGTACAGTTCGGGCGGGCAGTCATTTTCAAAAAGAATGTCCTGGCTGCGCTTGCTCAGCTTCAACAGTTGGATGGCTTCGTTGATGCAGTAAGTGACATCGACGATGTCGTGTTCGGTACTGTGATGGCCCGCGTGAGAGAAGTTCATCAGCGACTGCACAATACGCGATACGCGCTTGGTCTGTTCCTGAATCTGATCGGCCATTTCCAGCAGTTCCGGGTTATCGGTTTCATAGCGGATGCTTTGTGCCAGACAATCAATGCCGGTGATTGGATTACCAATTTCATGCGCGACCCCGGCCGCCAGACGACCAATGGAGGCCAGACGTTCGCTGTGCATCAGCTCGTCTTCGAGTACCTGAGTTTCTGTCTGATCTTCCAGTAGCACCACCAGACCACCCGGTTGACCACCACTGGGTTGCAGTACGGCTTTGTGCAAGCCAAACCAATGCGGTCGGCCGCCCGTATCAATGCGGTGTTTGTGGCGATGCATATCCTGACTTTGCAGGAAGTCGAGCAGCATTGGTCCCCATGGCGCCGGTAAGCGACTCATGTGCGAACCGGTAACGTCGGCAGCGGCAGTGCCGGTGAGTTCGGCCATGGCCTGGTTCCACATCAGGACTTCGCCGTCAGGGGCCAAAGAGCAGACGCCCATGGGTAAGCACTCGAGGGTCTGGCGATGGTAACGACGCAGGTTATCCAGCTCGCTGGCGAGACCACCGAGGCGCGTGTGATAGCCCTCGAGACGTTGTTCAATCTGGTAGATGTCTTCCGACAGCTCGGCACCTTCACGAAACGGCAGGTAACGATTGACCAGATCATGAGAGACCGTTGGCCCCATCAGACCTGAGAGGTTGGCTTCTAAGCGCGCACGCAGTCGGCGCAATGCCGACGGACGATCCTCGTAGGAGGGTAGTTCCAGATCTTCCAGCGCTTGCAGGACTTCCCGCTCGGCGACATAGCGGCCCAAAGGCGCGGAAAGCGCAGTAATGATTTCGTTGCTGTTGAGTGCCACCAGTGGCTGGCGCGAGGGGCGCGATACCGTATCAATAGAACAGGCATCGGCGGCCGCTGCTTCGGCGGCGGTCTGGCGACTGCTGAGGCTGATAATGACAAATAGCAGGAAGTTAATGCCGGTAGCGACGATGGCCGACAGGTGCCAATTGCCTTCGTCGGTAGCCGGTAGATAGAACGGAATTTCCCAGCCCAGCGCCAACTCACAGAAGGGCAGTAACAGGCTATATACCCAGGTCAGGGTGCCGAGAATCAGGCCGGCCAGAAAGCCCCGGCGGTTGGATTGCGGCCAGTACAGCAGGCCAAGAATACCGGGCAGGAATTGCGAACAGGCTACAAAGCCAAGAATGCCCAGCTGACTCAGGTCGAGATCGGACCCGACAATGCGATAAAAGCCGTAGGCCAACAGCAGGATGACCGCAATCAGCGAGCGGCGCATCCACAGCAGCCAACGGTAGAAGTCGTAGCGAGGTGCAGGCTTATAAACCGGCAGTACCATATGGTTCAGGAACATCGCCGCCGTCGACAAGGTGGTGACGATGATAATGCCCGACGCCGCCGCCAGACCGCCGACAAAGACCAACAGAGTCAGCGGCACAGACTCCAGTGCCAGACCAATACCCAAGGCAAAGTAGGAGGGGTCAGTGTCGACATCGAGATAATAACCGGCCCACAGAATCGGTGGCACGGACAGGCTCATGATCAACAGAAAGAGCGGGAAGCCCCAGCTGGCCTGACGCAGTGCGCCGGGATTAGTGTTCTCAGTGAACGCCATATGAAACATGTGCGGCATGGCCACCGCGGCGGCGAAAAACATCAGCAGCAGGGTTCGCCACGGACCGTCTTGCAGGCGAACCTGCTGTTGCGCCAGTTGCTCCTGATTGGTGGTTAACCACTGCTCAAGCCCACCGACTTGAGGGAACACAGAGAACATCACCACGGCACCCAAGACCAGAATGGCGACCAGTTTCAGTACCGATTCAAAGGCAATGGCAAAGACCAGGCCTTCGTGCTTTTCACGTGGCGAGACATGCCGCGCGCCAAACAGAATGGCAAAGATAATCATGATGACGCAGTAGGCCAGCGCCAGGCTTTCTACCGGCCACTCATTGTTCAGCAGGTGCAGGGTGTCACCAATGGCGGTGATCTGCAGGGTGAGCATGGGCACCACCACGGCCAGCATGATGATGGACACTGTGACCCCAGCCCATGGGGTGCGGTAACGGAAGGCCAGCAAGTCAGCCAGCGAGCTGAGCTGGTAGGTGCGGGTGATCTGTAAGATTGGCCGCAGCAGAATGGGCGACATCACAAAGGCGCCCGAGATCCCCATGTAATAAGCGAGAAAGCCGTAGCCGTACTGGTTGGCCAGACCCACTGACCCATAAAAGGCCCAGGCACTGGCATAAACGCCTAGAGACAAGACATAAATCAGCGGGTGACGTACCCAGCGGCGAGGCAGCCAGTTACGTTCCACGGCATAGGCAGCAAGAAACAGCGACAGCAGGTAGCCCACCCCCAGCAGCGCCAGTTGGCCAAGGCTAAAAGTCATCGTGGTTCTTCTGTTTGCTGTTTACCCAGACATACAGCGCAATCAGGATGGCCCAAATGCCAAAGGGGCGATACCAGGCGGCACGATCATCCAGCCACCAATCCATCATGATGGGGGAGATGAGATAGATGCCAACCAGCATCAATAGACTCAGGCGATAATCGTACATGGCGTTAAGCCGACTCTATGTCCGTAAAAAAGAGGCTCAGCGTATCACACACCTGTAGCCTCATGCGCGTTGAAACGCGACAGGCGCAGGCTGCTCGGTGACTTCTCGAAGCACCTCGGGCTGCCAATGGCCAATCGCCCACTCCAGCAGCTCATCAATAGATTCGCGTTTGAGTGCCTCGGGTGGGCATTGCCGTAACCAGTGCAGTGCCTGCCAGAGAGTGGCGACGATCTCGGTATCATCGGTGTGCGAATCACTGATGAGCGGCAGTGCCAGATTCTGTTTTGATAGCTTCTGGCCATTCACTTCAGTCGCCACAGGCAGGTGAGTATAGGCCGGAATGTGGTAACCCAGTGCTTGCTGCAATAGATGCTGACGCGCGGTGGAATCAATCAGGTCGATGCCTCGCACCACATGGGTGATGCCCTGATCTTCATCATCCACAACCACCGCCAGTTGGTATGACCATAAGCGGTCACGACGGCGAATCACAAAGTCACCGATGTCCTCGGCCAGATCATAGTGATGATCGGATTGCAGACCATCGTGCAGGGTCAGCTCGCCTGCCGGGCACAAAAAGCGCCAGGCGTGGTCTGTGTTAGCGGGCGAGGCACAGCGCCCTTGATGGGGTAAGCCCTGCAGTTGCTTGCGCGAGCAGCCACAGGGAAAGGCATTCCCCTGACCGGCCAGCTGCTCGAGTGCAGCGTCGTAGCGGTCACCGCGTTGGCTCTGATACAGCACCGGGCCGTCCCAGGTCAGATGGTAAGCCTCTAACGTGCGTAAGATATCGTCGCTGGCGCCAGGTTGCTCCCGGGGCGGGTCGAGATCTTCAATGCGAACCAGCCATTGTCCGTGCTGCGCGCGAGCATCGAGAAAGCTGGCTAACGCTGCCAACAGCGAACCAAAATGAAGGGGACCAGTAGGGGAAGGGGCAAAACGCCCGACGTAGCTCATAATGAGTGAGGGCTAGTGTTCAGAGGCTGTCGACAGGAAAGACGGTAACAGTGATTTCATCGACAGTGAAGCCTTGTCTCCGACACGCCGTGAGCATGCCAGAGAGGGCTCGTTACTCGGCGAATCAGACGCCGAGTTGTTTTTCTTTAATCTCAGCCAGCGTTTTGCAGTCGATGCAGAGGTCGGCCGTTGGGCGGGCTTCCAGTCGACGAATACCGATTTCAACGCCACACGCAGTGCAGTAGCCGTAATCTTCTTTGTCGATCAGGTCGATGGTTTTCTGAATCTTCTTCAGCAGCTTACGCTCACGGTCACGTGTACGCAGCTCCAGGTTGAACTCTTCTTCCTGGCTGGCCCGGTCGTTCGGGTCAGCGTAGTTTTCAAGTTCGGTTTGCATGTGTTCTTTGGTGCGATCCACCTCTTCCATCAGCTCCTGACGCCAGTTGCTGAGAATGGTACGAAAGTGATCAAGTTGGTCGTCATTCATGTACTCCTCGCCTTTTTTAAGGTCGTAAGGAGTAAAGTCCGACAGGGCAAACTCTTTTTTATCTTGCGGCATGTCTCTTGTGCCTCACCTGTTCAGTCGATCCGCGCTCCGATGCGCTGTAAAGATAAGGCGGGCAAACTATCAGATAACATCGCCAGCGCCAATACTTTCTGTGCGCATTTGCCTGCTTTGTGGCAGGGCAATCTGGCACAATACGCTCTTCTGCCATAAAAAAACGAGAACTATGTCCGTATCTTCGCAGCGCAGTCTGGAAATACAGCCATTTCAGGTAATGGCGATTCTGGCGCAGGCGCAGGCTCTGGAGGCCGCTGGCCGTGATGTGATTCACCTTGAAGTGGGTGAGCCCGATTTCACGACGCCCACGGCCATGACGGACGCCGCCATTCGCGCACTGAAAGCCGGTCATACTGGGTATACCCCCGCGCTGGGGTTGCCTGCACTGCGAGAAAAAATCGCAGCGTATTACGGCGAACGCTTTGCGGTCGATCTGAATCCGGCCCGGGTGATTTGTACGCCGGGTGCCTCAGGCGCACTGTTATTGCTTGCGGCGGCCCGGCTGAACCCGGGCGATGGGCTGATGCTGGCCGATCCCGGTTATCCCTGTAATCGTCATTTTGCGCGGGTGTTTGAGGCGCATGGGCAGTTGATTCCCTGCGGGCCGGAACAGGCTTATCAGCTTGATGGCGATAGCGTGCGGCATCATTGGCAGGCCTCCACGAAAGCGGCTTTAGTCGCCACGCCAGCCAATCCGACTGGGGCGGTGCTTAGCCCAGAGGCGTTAGCGGACCTTGCGAGTGCCGTGCGCGAACAACAAGGCGAACTCTGGGTCGATGAAATTTATCAGGGGCTGAACTATGACGCGCCGGCGCACACCGTATTAAGCGTGGCCGAGGATGCCGTGGTGTTGAACAGTTTCTCCAAGTTTTTTGGCATGACCGGCTGGCGACTGGGGTGGACCATTGTGCCTGAGTCGTGGGTGGCGACCTTTGATACTTTGGCGCAGAACCTGTTTCTGGCGCCGCCCACCCCAGCTCAGTACGCGGCGTTGGCGGCGTTTGAGCCTGAGGTCATGGCTGAGCTTGAGCAACGTCGGCAGACGTTGCATGTACGCCGGGATTTTCTACTGTCTGCGTTGCCGGAACTTGGATTTCAGATTCCTCGGGTACCAGAAGGGGCATTTTATGTGTACGCCGATGCCAGTGCGTTGACGCAAGACAGCCTGAGTTTTTGTGCACAATTGCTGGCTGACACGGGCGTGGCCATTACGCCGGGCATGGATTTTGGTCACTACCGGGCGAACGAGCATGTTCGTATAGCCTTTACGACCGAGTTGCCTCGTTTAGAGGAGGCCATCTCACGCCTGAAAGCCTGGTTGGCCGCGCGCTGAGTGAAGGTTGTAAAAACCAACACATCAAAAAAGAAGACAACATAAGAAGATAACAAAAGAAGTCCCACTGCATGCAATACGATGAGCCACTGATCGAAGCACGATTGATTCAACGCTATAAACGGTTTCTGGCGGACGTGCGCCTGCCAGACGGTCAGAAATTAACCGTGCACTGCCCGAATACCGGTTCCATGAAGCGCTGTGCCGAACCGGGCAGCCGGGTGTGGTTGTCGGACAGTCATAACCCCAAACGCAAATACCGTTACACCTGGGAATGGGTCGAAGTTGATGAGCGCTACCGGGCCTGCGTGAACACCGCGCGCCCCAATCAGCTGGTGGGCGAGGCGTTGGCCGATGATCGTATCGCAGCCCTATCAGGCTGGGATGACATTCAGCGCGAACCGAAAGTCGAAGATGGCCGTCTGGATTTTTGTTTACACCGTGGTGATGAACGCTGCTGGATTGAAGTCAAAAGCGTGACCTTACTTGAGCAGGACAATGGCCACGGTGTGTTTCCCGACGCCGTCACCGATCGTGGTCGCAAGCACCTCAAACGTCTGCAGGCGCTGGTCGCCGCCGGTGATCGTGCGGTGATGTGTTTTTGCGTACCGCATGAAGGGATTCGGGAGGTCAGCGCTGCGCATCATATTGATCCGCGCTATGCCGATGCCTTAAAAGAAGCCGCCGACGCGGGTGTTGAGGTGATGGCACTGGGCGTGAATTTTAGCGCCGATGAGGCGTTGGGGATGAGTATCTCAACGTCCTTGCCGGTGCGTTTATAGAGCGCTTGCAGTGCGTTTGTAGTGCGCCTGTAATCTGAGGCCGCCCAAGCCACACACTCAGGACAGCCCCTTCACATCAACCCAGACATCGCCCTCACGCACCTCACACGCCAGCGGCTGCAGATGTTGGCCACTGCAAGGTCCCGCAATGCACTGGCCAGACTCAATCAGAAATAGCGCGCCGTGCATCGCGCATTGAATCAGCCGTCCTTCTCTGTCGAGAAACTGATCCGGTTGCCATTCCAACGCCACGCCCAGATGAGGGCACGCATTCCGGTAGGCATAGACTCGCTCTTGATAATGCACCACAAACAGCGGTACCTCGTTCAGGGTCAGTCCTTTCGCTTGTCCTTCAGGAATATCAGTCAGGGCGCAGGCCAGTTGCATATCGACTCATTGTGGTTGTTCATCATTAGAGCAACGGAGGGTAAAGCGCCTGTAGGGCCCTGACAACCTTAAGTGCTTGGTCAGTGTCAGTGAGTTGGGTGGATGACCATGCGTCAGGTCGCTAAATCCCGTGCAAATACTGGTTTTGGGAAGAAGGTAATTGTGTCAGAAGGGTGCTGATCGCAGATAAAAAAACGCCCCTCGTCTCCGTAAGCGGAGGGAGGGGCAAAGCAACCGTGATTAGCCTGGCCTCTCGGCCAGTTGATGAGAGAGATCATCATTCATGACTGATGCCTTGAATGCTGAACGTTGCTGGGTGCAAATCAGCAACGCGATCTATACTAGAGTGATAATTCTTATCAGTCAATAATAATTATCATTTAGATTTTAAAAGGGTCGGCTTTGCATCCCTTCCGGGCCATTTTTGTCGAGAATCTGCTGGTTCATGATGGAAATGCGTCGTGCCAGATTCTCAATCAAGTTCACTGCCGCTTGCGGCTGGGCCTCAATCAATACAGTAAAGTCTTTCTGTGGGACGGCCATGATGGTGCAAGGCGTGGCGGCCACCACTGAAGCGGTACGCTTCTCATGGGTAAACACGGCCATGGCGCCAAATACTTCATCTTCACTTAGCTGCCCTACGTTCACGCCATTAACGATGACATCGGCTGTGCCGCTGATGATGGTGTACACCATGTCAGCATCATCGCCTTGGCGGATGATGGTTTCGCCGGCGGAAAAATTCTGGAATCCAGCCGCGGGTTTAATCTGATCTTTGGCAATGTCTGCCAGTTGGTTGGTCAGCAGCGAATTGAGCGTGACCATGTAATGGCTCCAACAATGCTGGCGGCGTTTGTCGCCGTAGACATGCAGCAGGAAGTCATCGCGATTGATTGGCTGGAGTTCAACAAACCCTTCGGTGCAGAGCGTAGGTGAAGAGAGATGGAAGGATTGAGAAATCCCGATCAGTTCGCCTTCTTCGAAAGTCACCAGAGTCGTGCCATTACTGCACAGACTGATGATGCCGTCACGAACGAGAAAGAGCGTGTCTTCGTCATAGTGTTCGTACAGATCGTCGAGGTTCTCGAAGGTCAGGGTCGGAGCAGTGAGTTCAAATCCATCGATCAACTCCCGAACCAACTGTTGTAGCCGGGGAGAACTTTGTTCAAAACCATTCATGGTTTCAGATCCATTCAGATACATGGGCGCCTCTCTTGCCTCTGCAAGCCAATCATCAACCGTTCCAATTTACCCCTCTGAGCGGATGAAAAAAGCCTTACATCGTGCGGATGATAACTGAGTCACAAATTGCGCGGATGGCGCAATCGAGTACCCAAAGTAACAGACAGGTGTATTTCTGCCGCCCCTAATTCTGGCGGAAAATAACACCCGGAAATTTTTGCGTCAGCCAGGCTGGCACCATCTAAACAACAGTCACGAAAGTCCACTCCGCGCACGTCGGCGCCACGAAAGTACGCGTCGGTGAGGTCCATTCCTGCCACGTTGAGTTTGCGCAGATCGAGCCCGCGCAGGTCACAACCGCGAAGGTCGCACTCCTGTCCGGATTCCCGTGCCTGATTGAACCCCGCGACGTTGTCATCGCGTAGCATCAGGTACATGGGGTCCTGGCTGATCTGTGGTGTAGTCATTGACTGACTCCTGCAATACACTTTGGGTTTTCTCAGTATAGAAGCTGAATTCCGACTTGCTTCCCGCCTTTCTTCTCAGTAGCCGTTGGCACGATGATGGTGATACCACCTGGCTGACTTACTGGTGGTCAACGCCACAAGGGCCAGTGCGTACACAGCTGGCGCAGCCGTGTGTTTGCTTTATTGCGCAGGCCGATCACGCACAAGCGCAGCGCGTAATTAACGCGCTGGGTTGGCCGGTAACTTTGCGCAACGTTGACATGCGTTTGTTTGATGAACGCCCGGCGCTGGCCTGTTATCTGCCCTCTGAGTATCTGTATCGCTGGCGTCGTGCGCTGGCGGATCTTGAGGTACCGGTTTGGGAGTTGGATATCCGCCCGACGGATCGTTATCTGATGGAGCGCTTTATTTCAGGCGCGGCGGAGATCGCGGGGACATTACAGGTGTCGCAGGATAAGTATCCGGTGACGGATGTTGTGAATGCGCAATTGAGCAGTGGTCCGTACCGGCCCGCCCTCAGGGCCCTGTCGGTCGATATTGAGACGTCCTTTCCTCGGGTGAACGAGCCTGACCGGCTGTTCTCCGTAGGCTTTTATGCCGATGACTTTGAACGGGTCATCATGATTGATGATGACCCTGTCCCCGGGAAAAACTACGAAGCCGTCCCGGATGAGCCGACGCTACTTCGTCGGACGTTGGAGGTCATTGCAGAGTACGACCCCGACGTCATCATGGGCTGGAACTTTATTCAGTTTGATCTCGCCTTTTTAAGGCGCAAATTCGTCGAGCACCGGATGGCCTTCGCGCTGGGTCGGGATGGCAGCGAGATTGAGTGGCGCGAGCGTCAGGACGGTCGTATTTTCGTGCATGTTGCCGGACGGGTGGTGCTGGATGGCATTGAGTGTCTGCGCGCGGCGACCTGGCAGTTTGAGAGCTTCGCGCTCGATGACGTGGCCCGGGAGCTTTTGCAGGAGGGCAAACTGTTAACGGGGGATGATCGCGGCGGCGATATCGAAACCCTGTTCCGTGACGATAAATCGCAACTGGCAGACTACAACCTCAAAGACTGCGCCTTGGTATGGGATATCTTTGAGCATACTCGGCTGTTGGATTTTCTGATTGAACGCAGTGCCCTGACCGGCTTATTGCTGGATCGCATGGGCGGCTCGGTGGCGGCGTTTGAGCACATGTATTTACCACGGCTGCATCGGGCCGGATGGGTAGCTCCTAATCTGGGCGATGGTTACAGCGCTGAGAAAAGCCCTGGCGGCTATGTGATGGACTCCCGTCCGGGGTTGTTCGAGCACGTGTTAGTGCTGGATTTTAAAAGCCTGTATCCCTCGATTATTCGTACTTTCTGCATCGACCCCATGGGGTTAATCGAAGGCTTGCGTGCGCATGAGGCTGACAGCCTGCCCGGATATTTTGGTGGGCGCTTCCATCGCAAGCGGCATGTGTTACCGGATTTAATCCGACGTCTTGGGGCTCAGCGAGAACAGGCCAAAGCGGCGGGCAACCAATCCATGGCGCAGGCCATCAAAATCATTATGGCCTCCTGTTACGGCGTGTTGGGATCCGACGGTTGCCGTTTTTACGATACGCGCCTCTCGGCCTCCATTACCAAGCGCGGTCATGACATTATTACCCGTACCTCTGAGGCCATCCGACAGCGCGGTCATGAGGTGATTTATGGCGATACTGATTCGGTGTTTGTGCGTCTGACGGATGTCCGCAGCGACGACGAAGCCAATGCCGCTGGCCAACAGTTGACGGCGGATATGAACGCCTGGCTGGCCACTGAACTGAAATCGGAATTTGGCATCCAAAGTTATCTGGAGCTGGAGTACGAAACCCATTACCGCCAGTTTTTTATGCCGTCGATTCGTGGTGAAGAGACGGGTAGCAAAAAGCGTTACGCCGGGGTGCGTTCGTCTGACAACCAGCTGGTATTTAAAGGGCTTGAGGCGGTCAGAACGGATTGGACACCACTGGCACGAGGGTTTCAGCGCGAGTTGTACCGGCGTATTTTTGATCAATCACCGTGGGAAGCATGGTTGAAGGACGAAGTGCAGGCGCTGTTTGCCGGGCAGCGGGATGCGCAGCTGGTTTATCGCAAACGGTTGCGACGGCCGTTACCTGATTATCAGCGCAGCCGCCCGCCACATGTTAAGGCCGCGGCCCTCTGGGATCAGTGGCTGGCATCGCAGGGGCGGCCACCGCGTTTTCAGGATCGCGGCGGCTGGATCAGTTACGTGATAACAGTGAATGGTCCAGAACCCGTAGACATTGCGCGCAGTGCCATGGATTATCAGCACTATTCAGAGAAACAGTTACAACCGGTGGCCGATGCCATCTTTCAGTTTACCGGTGATTCTTATGTACGGTTGGTGACACGTCAGCCGACATTATTTGGCGAATAAGCCAGTTAGGAGAACGCATGATTCGATGCATGTTAGTGGATGAAAGCGGTGCGACCCGTCAGGGCAACAGCGAGTTATTAATTGAATGGCAGCGTCAGCAGCAGGGCACGTTGTGGCTGGATATTCAGGAAGAGGATGAAGCCGGTGAACGCAAGTTGCTGGAAACCTTAGGCTGCCATCCTCTGGCCGTACAGGATGCGCAGCGCCATCGTCATCCGCCTAAGCTCGAAGAGTTCGATGACTACACTTTCATTTTGTATCGCGGTATTGCCAGCTTCAATGCCAACCTCGAGCACGAAAGCCAGAATATCGCCTTTTTTATCGGCAAAAATATTCTCGTGACGCGCCACCCGAAACCGGCCGTCAGTATCGAGAAACATTTTTCAGATGCCGGTGCCGCTTTATTAAAACAAGGTACCGGATTCTTAGCGCTGCGTATTATGCATACCTCCGCCGGACTGTATCTGGATGCCTTGTTGGAGTTTGAATCTCACCTGAGCGACATTGAAGATTCGCTCGTGAGCAATGGCAACGATGAATTAATGCGTGAGCTGGTGACCTACCGCACGCGTCTGGTAAAACTACGCCGGTTATTTAATTACCACCGCAATATCACCGACGAGCTGCGCAGTGAGGAATACATTGCTCTGAGCGCCAAAGAAGATGATGCCATGGGTCATGCGATTACCGATCTGCACGATCGCTTTGATCGCCTGTATACCCTGGCGGAGATTTTCTACAGCATCAGCGGTGATTTGATTGATGGATATATTTCCATTGCCTCGCACCAGCTGAACCGCACCATGCAGGTACTGACGGTAATTACCGCGATCTTTGTACCGCTGGGTTTTCTGGCAGGCTTGTACGGCATGAACTTTGAGTACATTCCGGAATTAAAAGTCGAGAACGGCTATTTCTTCCTATTGGCCGTGATGGGATCGATTGCCGTTGGTCTGTTGGCGCTGTTTCGGAAAATACGCTGGCTGTAATTGCGCTTGGGCGGGGGCTTTTCCCGTCCGTTGCCTCTTTGCTTGCGCCGGCACTAAGTAGTCAGTGGTAGGTAGTAAGTAATAGGCAGTACGAATTACTGAGGGCGATTCAAACGCAACGCCAGACGTCCTTCCGGCGCAGGATGCTCGTCTTGATTAATCCAGGCCTGACGCATCAGATGCTCATCCGCACGCATGAGTTGTATCTCACCACTGGCAATTAATGGTGGTAATACGGCTTCAAGAAAGGCGACGGTCTCAGGGTAGGGGTGCCCAATTAAAATGGCTTCACCATCGCGCTCAGCGGTGCTGACGGCTTTGGCGAATTGATCGACTAATGGCCCAAGGTCCGGGTCGTTATCGAGAAAAACATGACGCTGATCCGTCAGAATGCCGAACGCCTTGGCCGTTTTTTCTGCCACGCTGGCGGGGTTGGTCAGACTATCAATAAAATATAAGCCCGATTCTTTCACGACTTCCATCACCCACTGCATGTGCTCCGGGCGGGTGGTCAGGCGTGATCCCATGTGATTGTTCACGCCCTCAATGCCCGGTATCGAGGCAATACTCTCGCGTAAGGTGGTCTGAATCGCATCGCGGTCCATGTCTTCGGTCAGTGCACCGGGCCCCAGTGCTGCGCCGGTTTCGTTGGCCATGGGGGCATGTAACATGATGCCATGGCCCTTGGCTTTGGCGGCGCGCGCCAGTCGTTTGGCATGCGGAGTGTGCGGTAAAAACGCAAGATTCAGCGGGCCGGGTAGGGCCACGGTACGATTACCCAAAGGTCCGTTATAGCCCACGTCATCAATGATAATAATCAGAGCCGGACGCTGATCCACTTGGGCTGCCGTTGAGGGGACTTCAGGGTTTGTATTTGGTTTTAGGTTTGGATTCGAATGTGCGGTCACGGATAACAACACACAGGCTGCCGTCAGCAGCGCTGTGCGTGTTAATTGATGAAGTCTGGCAAGCTTGCTCAGGCTAAGGTTACTCGGGCTTAGGTTGCTCAGGCCAAGGCCGCTCGGATTAAGACGGAAACGCTGCAATATGACTTACTCGGTCGCAGTGGAACGTGCTCGATTCGGAGCAAGAATACTGACGCCGCGCAGCAGCGTATGTGCCTCATACAATTGGAAATCACGACGAATTAAATCGTTCTCCCGTGGGCTTTTTTCAGCATTGGCGGTGGTCGTGCTGTCGTCCGTGGTCTCTGCCGTTTGCTCTGGGTTTTCCAGATGGCCGGGCAGATCAGATTCTTTGTAGTAGCGCTGCTCGCTTGGCGTGACTTCGCTTTGCTCGATAACAATGTCAGGCACAATACCTTGTGCTTGAATGGAGCGACCGCTTGGCGTGAAGTAACGTGCGGTGGTGAGTTTTACCGCCGCCGTTTCTGACACGGGCAATACGGTCTGCACGGAGCCTTTACCGAACGAACGTGTGCCAACGATCACGGCTCGCTTCATGTCTTGCAGTGCGCCGGCAACAATCTCCGATGCTGATGCCGATCCGCCATTAATTAACACGACCACAGGCAGTGTTGGGTAGATGGTTTCGTCAGTGGCTTTGTAGAGCATATCGGCCATGCTGTTGCGGCCCTTCGTTGATACGACCACGCCTTCACCGACAAACGGCTCGACCACACCCACCGCGGCCTGCAATACGCCACCCGGGTTATTACGCAGGTCAAGAATCAGGCCTTCCAGCTCGGTATCTTCACGCCACTGGCGTAACGCTTTCTGTAATTCAGTGCCGGTGTTTTCCTGGAACTGTGTGATTCGCACATAAGCGATGTCGCCACTGAGCATGTCGGTGCGCACGCTGGCCACTTTGATTTCAGCACGCTCAATGGTGAAGGTCAGCAGCGCGGCTTCGCCGTCACGGCGAACTTCCAGAGTAATCGGTGTGCCCGGTTCACCACGCATGCGCTCTACGGCATCGGCCAGGGTCATGCCCATGACGGGTTCTTCATCAAGGCTGACGATCAGGTCGCCGGCGCGAATACCAGCGCGTTCGGCCGGCGTATCATCGATGGGAGTGATGACGCGCACTAAGCCGTTTTCCATGCCGACTTCAATACCGAGTCCACCAAACTTACCGGAGGTATTTTCCTGTAAGTCTGAGAAGTCGTCTTCTTCCAGATAGGCAGAATGTGGGTCGAGTGAGCTGAGCATGCCCTTAATCGCATTGTTAAAGAGTGTATGGTCGTCGACTTCTTCCACGTAGGAGCTGCGGATGCGTTCGAATATTTCGGTAAAGGTACGCAGGTCCTGTAGCGGTAATTCCTGATGGATCGGAGTAGGTTGCGCGGTGTTTGAAGCAGTGTCGTCTGGTTCGGCCAACAGGGTGGTTGGCAACGTCAGGGCCATTGTCGCTAACAAAGAGGAAAGCAGGAAATTCCTTGGCATGGGGGCTCGCTCATTCACTTAGTGTGGCAAGCATGGCACAAATCCTGAGGCCTGTTAACCACGCTTAAGCCAGATTGCGGGATCTTGCGGCTGGCCTTTGTGGCGAATCTCAAAATACAGCGCCGCTTGTGTCTGTCCGCCACTGCGCCCGGCGGTGGCGATAATGTCCTGACCGTTCACCCAGGTGCCAACATCGCGCAGCAAGGTCTGATTGTGGGCATAAAGGCTGAGGTAGCCATCGCCGTGGTCGAGAATCATCAGCAGGCCAAAACCACGTAGCCAATCGGAAAATACCACGCGGCCATGATGCACAGCTCGCACGCTACTGCCTTCTTTAGCACCGATTTTCCAGCCTTCCCAGCGACTGCGGGATTCATTGTTCTTTTGTCCGTAGGCGGCCAGCACCGGACCATCGGCTGGCATGGGCAGGCGTCCACGTAAGCGCTGGAAAGGCACTTCATCCTGTTGGCGTGGACTTTTGCTGACCAGCTCGTCGACTTCTTCTAACAAGGCTAACAGTCGTTTGCGGTCTGCTTCGCGGCGTTGCAGGCGCTCACTTTCACTGCTCATCTGTTGGCCTAGCTTGGCCAGCAGCGTTTGTTGCTGTTCGCGACTCGTCGTTAATTTGCGATTCTGTGCCGTGAGGCGGGCGTCGGTATCGCGCAGGCGTTGCTCTTGTCCAGCGATCAGGGTTTCTAACTGATCGAGGCGCGCCAGTTCGGTAATGGTGTGGTGCAGGTGATCTAAACGGGCGCGGTTGAAGTAACCGAAGTAACGCATCATGCGTTGGTTGCGCGCCGGGTCGTCTTGGGTAAGCCAGAAGCGCAGGGCCGCTTCATTGCCAAGCTGGCGCGCGTTACGAACCTGATCCGTCAGCAGATGCTGGTGGCGACTCCGGAGCTGGCGCATCTGAGCCTGCTCCGCCCGGAGCTTTTTTAACCGCGTTTGTTCCTCACGCAGTTTGGCTCGGGTACTGTCGATTTCCTTCACCAAGGCCGCAATCTCCTTGTCCGAGGCTTGCAGCTTTTGTTGTAAGTCGCTGTACTCACTGCGGGCTTCTTTCAGCCATTGTTGCAGTTGTTTGATCTCAGCCTGCACTTGTTTCAGGCGGTCGCCGTCGTCAGCCAGTGCGGTGGTACCGGCCATCACTAATACAGACCAGAACAGGCCGCGCACGGTTGATTGCACCATGCGATACCTGATCGAGCGAGTCTTCATCCCGAGCGACTTTACAACAAACGACTTCACACCAAACGACCTCACGAGTCGTGGTTACGCGTCAGCAATCAGCGATTGTCCGGTCATTTCCCCCGGCTGTTCCAGACCCATAATATCCAGCAGGGTCGGCGACACATCACACAGGCTGCCGGTGTTCAGGGTCGTGGCAGCGCCACGGTTGTGCACATGAATCAGATTCACTGGGCCGGTGGTGTGCTGGGTCATGGCCTGGCCATTGTCGTCCAGCATCTGCTCGGCGTTGCCGTGGTCTGCGGTAAT
>JAYYHP010000333.1:0-2508 GCA_036148335.1 Pseudomonadota bacterium | reverse complement strand
GTAAGGCTCTTCTGCGTATTCCTTACGAGGGTCGTTACCGAAACCACCAAAGCCACGTACCTGAGTGTCTTCATCGGTCAGGTTACGGCCATACAGCGTTAATGCGTAGTCTTCCTGTTCGTACGCCAGTTGCGCATGAATCAGGCTGTAGCTTGATGAGCGTTCGTCATGGCTGTCGGAGAAGTAGAAGGCGTCCTTGTACTCGGCTTCCAGTCGCAGTGACAACGCATCTGCCATAGCAATGGTGACCGCAGTGGCGGCAGAGTGGTTTGGAGCATGTGCCTGCTCGCGACCATTCTTACTGAACTGCTCACCGTCGGTCTCGTAGGTGTAATCAACAAACTCAGTGTTCAGGTAGCCGTAGCTCAGATCCCAAGTGAGGGCTTCCGAGACATCCCAGCTCGCCTCTAACTCCAGACCGTAGTTAATGCCCTTGGCGGCATTCGCGAGGTAATCCTGGAACGAGACAGGCTGACCGTTGTCATCCAGCACGGCGTAGCTGCTTTTCACTTGCTGGTCGATACGTTCGATGTAAAAGGCGGCAACCCGCGTTTGCAGCGTGTCGTCGGCCAGCATCGACTTCAGGCCAATCTCCAGCGTGTAGTTGAATTCGGCGTCGAACTCACGATTTTCTTCGGAAATGTCCGGGTCGGTATTGATGCCACCAGCCTTGTAACCACGCGCCAGCGAGGTGTAGCCCAGGTGGTTGTCGGACACCAGCGTTTCCATGGTGATTTTGGCGCTGACCAGGGTTTCGTCGGTCGCGCCGCTGATGCCATTGCTGTCTTCGTAAGTGTTTTCCCAGTTCTCAACACGCGCGCCGATGATCAGGCGTTGCGTGTCGGACAGGTCGCTGGTCAGTTCGCCGTACACAGCCAGTGCGCTGCTTTCCAGCTGGCTGGCAAACGGCTCCGCCAGATAGGTGTAGTTACGAGTCAGGTCTTCGTTGCGTTGCATGGCGTAAATACCGGCCACCCAGTCGCTGCTGTTATTTAGGATGCGGCCTTCAGGGCCGGACAGCAGGCGAAAGTCCGCCGACTGGCGATCGTAGGTGCGCAGGTATTGGTCGAATGAGCTGTACTCCCAGCCCGGTGCAATGCCCACGAATGACCAGTCTTCGTCGTAGCTGTATTCCACGTCTGACTGGCTGTAGGTAACGTCTGCCTGGAGTTGCAGTGCGTTGCTCAGTGCTTTGTCGAGGTTCAGTGCGATGGCGTGGGTTTCCTGCGCATCGACACCTGGTTCGTCGGACAGGGTCTCGCGGGTGTTGTCGAGACTGAATGCATCGTAGCCGTTGTCGACATCAGCAAACAGGTAGGTGAGGCCAAGATCAGTGCTGTCGTCGATCTCGATGGCCAGTTTGCCGCGCGCGACAAGCTCGTCGATGTTGTTGGTGTCATCACGGTTGAGGTGGGTGTTGTCGATGTAGCCATCGGACTGGTACTGCTGAATTGCCAGTCGGCCCTGGGTAGAGTCGTTCAGGCTGCCTGAAATGGCGCCGCCCAGACCGTAGCTGTCGTAGTTACCCGCGCGAGCCGATACGTAGCCTTGGGTGTCGGCGGTCGGATCGTTGGAGCGAATATTAATCATGCCTGCCAGCGCATTGGCGCCGAAGCGGGTGCCCTGTGGGCCACGTAGAATTTCCACCTGCTTCACGTCGAACAGGGTCGCGGCGGCGCCTAATCCGGTCATGTCGATCCCATCAATCACCAGACCCACCGATGGGTTAACTGGGTCAATAAACTGGCTGCGCTCACCGATACCGCGAATCTGGAAGTAACGACCACGCGAGGCGCCGGAGGAGAAGTTCACATTCGGGGCAAAGCTGAGAATCTGTTCGAGGTGCTCGGCGTTGCGCGCGTCGATGTCATCGCTACCGACAACCGTCACGGCTTCTGGGATGGCCTGAACATTGGTCTGGCGAAAATCGGCTTCGACGGTGACTGGGGTCAGGGTCGCGTCTTCGGCGAGGGAGTGCGCGCTGGCAGCGAGGATCGCCAGTGCCAGAGGGGTGCGAATAGCAGGTGATTTCATGGGTCTTCCTGTCAACCTTGAGTGCTGGTAAACAAAGACCCGGTCATTGCGTAGGGGCGCCGTGGCGCCGCTGAATTGTCATGCAGAGTGGTTGTGACTCTACTGTCCCATTCCTACGCCGGTACTAACCGGATCAGGTTCCGGGGTTCGTGCAGAGCACATCTCAGGCCGTGGCCTCCCCCTGGGTAGTGCGCATGATAGCGCCCTGACACAGCGGCATCACGTTTTTTTACACAGGCAGTGTATTGATTTTGGGGAGTCATCCCCCCATTTCAGGCATCATACGTATAGAGTAAATTCCGGAGAGCACCTGATGTTGCGCATATTCTTATTCCTGGCGACGAACCTGGCCGTCATTCTGGTTGCTAGCGTGACCTTGAGCCTGTTGGGCGTCGACAGTTATTTTCAGCAGAACGGCACGGACCTGAACCTGCAGTCGTTGCTTATTTTCTGTCTGGTCTTTGGTATGGCTGG
>JAYYHP010000332.1:0-13689 GCA_036148335.1 Pseudomonadota bacterium | reverse complement strand
ACGTTCTGCGGCCAACAAGCGCGAAAAATTGCGTGAGTTGCAGCGCTTGTCAGCCTACATTCGCGATTCCATGGCGTCGGGTCATTCAGTGTGGTTGGCACAACGCGAAGGCCGCTCCAAAGATAACCTCGACCATACCGACACGGCCGTATTAAAAATGCTGGCGCTAAGTGGTCGTGAAGAGGCGCTCGACTTTACCCAGAGCCTCAGTCGCCTGAGCCCGGTTCCAGTACTGATTCAATATGAATGGGACCCTTGCGACCGGTTGAAAGCGCGTGAGCTGGTGGCCCGTGAGCGGGACGGCCAGTACGTCAAAGCGGCAGGGGAAGATACCCAGAGTATGATGCTGGGTCTCAAGGGCCACAAAGGGCGCGTGCGTTTGTGCTTTGGACGCCCGTTAGACGCTGTGGAGTTGGCCTCTGCAGCGAGTATGGCGGCGGCCACGGACCAACAATTACAGTCGATGAAACAGGTCTTGCCTTCTCATCAGGCGGCGGTGTGGTTGTTGAAGCACGAATTTGGTGTCGAGCTGGATGAGGTCAGACTTCCAGCCGCTGATCAACTGGCGCCGGATCAACTACCGATTGCCGCCATGCGTGCCCGCTATCAGGGCGAGTCACCCGAGGTAGCCAGACGATTACTGACTACCTACGCGGCATCGATATTAGGGTCCAACGTGATCTGATTACTTGGCGTTTAACAGCTCAGTAATACGGATGTCGACGTGGCGACGAATGCTGACGCCGGGGAATTCTTCGGTGATTTTACGGAAGTAACCCAGCGCCTTAATGCGATTGGCATCGCGGTTGTACGGGCTCATGTAGATCAATCCCATCTGATACAGGGCTTTAGCTCGGATCTCTTCGCCAGAGGCCTCATTTTCATACACGATGGTGTAGACGGTTTCGGCATCGGCGGTGCGGCCTTCAGTAATAGCACGCTCACTCATAGGATTCAGTTCATCATCGAATGCCATGTTCGGGCGCTTGAGCAGCGCTTCACGATTGACGTTATCCAGCAAGTCTTCTGCTTTGACGTAAACCGGGTTGTCGGCACGACGATTCAACTCCGCCAGATGCGATTGGATTCGCGTAGCAAGACGCGAGCGAGGGAACTCCTGGCGGTGCTTCTGAAAGTACTCACGCGCTTTCGCATCGTCACGATCATCGTTAAAACGGTTCATGTAAATCAGACCGATCTGATACACCGCCAGCGATTTCATATTGTCGCTGTACTCTGGGTTGTTGTAGCCAAGCAGGTAAGTATCAATGGCTTGCTGGCTCTGGCCGCGGCTGATGGCTTGAATCGAGTAGGTCAGCAGGTCGGGCTCATCGCGCAGGGCAGCGGCTGCGCGGACGCGGATGTTCTCTTCGTATTTGGCGACTTCATACGCGCCAGATCCTGCCACGGCCAAGGGCGCAGGACCTGCGCAGGCAGACAGTAACAAGGACAGTAGCGGCGGCGTGAGTAAGGCAAGTAAGCGAATCGACATAAGCATTCCCTAAGGCTGGTGAGACGGGTCCGTCATGATGTGCCCAGTCTAGCGCTCGTGCGCTGGGATGCAATGGTCGAACCGGTCAGACCGGGCTACAGTAGCATCGAGGTCAATAAAGCGGCGAGAATGCCAACACTGGCACCGGCAAACGCCGCACGAATGGCGGTGGTTCTGATCAGAATTTCGGTTTCCAGCTTCTGGTCATTGATGTGGCTTTCAATGGCCACTTTCTGAATGTGCATGTTGGTAGAGAGTTCGTCGGCGCTCTTACGCACGACTTTGTCGGCGACCGCAGCCGCTAAGCGTTGATTTGGGCTTTGTGTGCGGCGGAACAGTGTCTGCGGATCAAGCTCTGCCATGATATCGCGGCGCAGCTCATCGACCTGCTGTTGCAGTTGTCGACGAATCACTTCCAACTGATGTTTTTGATGTTGTTGCAGCTGCGAGGCCGTGGTGTCGATGCCTGCGGTGATTTCGCCGCGAGCTTCTGTCAGCGCCACTTTCAGATGCTTTTGTACCAGGCGGTCGACTTCAATCAGGGGAATGTTGGAGGAGGTTGGTTCCGGTTCACTGGCATCGTTGGCGGCGGGCGCGTCCAGTGAGCGGATGACGGCCATGACGGCTTCCTGATCGGCCGGCTTACACAGTACGCCGGTGGCGCCTTTTTGCAGTGCCACACGAAAATAATCTTCACCATCTTTCGAGGTGTACATAAAGGTCGGAATGGCCGAGGTTTTCGGGTTCGCACGAATCAGGCGAGTGGCTTCAAGGCCGTCCATGCCCGGCATCATATGGTCCATAAAAATGACATCAGGTTGTTGATGTTCGAGAAACGCCAGCGCGGCTTCGGCGCTGTCAACCGCGTCGACACGCATTTCCATTCGCGACAGCAGGCGCTGCAGTACCAAACGGGCGGACTTGGAGTCGTCCACAATCAGGGCGTTCTTGATCATCATGGTGAGGTCATAATTTTTATAGAATTGTCGATATCCTCATGTTGCAGAATGTAAAAATCAAGTTGTGCTCGGTAATAACCGGAACTGAGTCACAGCTTCTGAGACGAATTGCCCCGTGTCTGTCATACTTAAGATCAGGATGTTAACCACGCGGCTGCAAAATATATGAGCCAGACTGATCACTCACACCACATTCGCTGGGCGGCTTTAGCCTCCATGACCGTGGCGACCATTTTATTGTTTTCCAAAGCGGCCGCCTGGAGTGCCAGTGACTCTGCCAGTGTCTTGTCTTCCTTGTTGGATTCACTGATGGATATCGCCGCGTCGGTGATCAATTTTTTTGCCATTCGCTATGCGTTAATGCCTGCCGATGATGATCACCCCTTTGGTCACACCAAAGCCGAAGGGTTGGCGGCATTGATGCAGTCCGCATTTATCCTGGGCTCTGTCGCCATGCTTTTACTTCATGTGGTAGAGCGCATTTTCGACCCGCAGCCATTACAGGCACTGAGCGAAAGTATCGGTGTGATGGTGTTTTCGACGGTGGCGACGGTAGGCTTAGTGACGTACCAGCGCTGGGTGGCACGCAAAACCGGATCGTTGGCTGTGAAGGCCGATTCGGCACATTACGTGGGCGATATTTTAACGAACATCGCCGTCATCGTGGCCCTGTTCGCTGCATCATTTAGCGTGCTCTGGCTAGACCCGGTCGTGGCCTTGTTGATTGCTGGGGTATTAATCGTGAGTGTGGTTAATATTGTCCGGGAGGCACTTGCGGTGCTGATGGATCAGGCTATGAGCAGTGATGACGAGCAAGTGCTCATCGACATGATCAGCAGTGCAGAGGGGGTACGTGGTCATCATGATTTACGTACTCGCCAAGCGGGTGTTGTACAGTTTATCCAATTTCATCTGGAGTTGGATGGCAGCCAGCCATTAAGCCGTGCTCATGCCATTGGCGATGCGCTCGAGAAACGTATTCTTGAGCAGTTTCCTCGAGCCCAGGTGCTGATTCACCACGACCCGGTGTGAGCTGTCTGTGATGACTCGCTGTGGTTTCCTTATTCTTTTAATGCTGATGCACCTGACACTAATGCTGGGTGCATTAACAAATCCTGTTTATGCGTTTGATGAGCCACACGCGCTGCCCCCCGGCGTTGCCTGGCCTGAATTATCGCCCGAAAGAAATACGCAACAGACGCCCATTACCGACGACATGGCCGAACGCTCCCGACGTTGGCTGGTGGATCACCTGGACGCATTATCCGGCGGCATCGATAGTTTTTTTGTCGATCGATTTTTTAATGACGACGTGACAGAGATCCGAGGGCAGGGCAGCTATGCGCGGGTGTCGTTATTTACCCGACGTGAGATTGGTGAACCGGTCGATTATAAATTTGGCATCAGTCTGAATCTTGAATTGCCGCACACCAACCAAAGACTGAATTTATTGCTGCAGTCGGAAGATCAGGGCGTGCGCGAGGGCGATTTACTGTCCAGCCCGCAAAACGTCACATACAGCTCGGCGCTGCGTCTGATTCTTCAGGAATCCGAGCGCTGGAGTTCCTCGGTGGATGCCGGGGTGCGCTGGGGCGTCCCCCCTGATCCTTTTGTGCGTGTGCGAGCACGACGTCCATTTTATGCCAGCGACTGGAATGTGTTGTTTGGGCAAGAAATTAACTACTACACTCAGGCCGGTTACGGTGCGGTCACTTCGCTGACCTGGGATTTTCCGCTGACGATTCATCGTCTGTTCCGCCTTGAAAGCGACGCCGAATATTTGCTCAACGATGATTTTTTCCATCTGAGTTACGGTGCCGGTTTGTATCATGAGATTAATCGTATTTACGCCTACGCCGTGCTCGCCGGGGCCGAGGGCAACACCGAATACGATGTTCATTTTGAGGAATACACCTTGGGTGTCAGAGTGCGTCGCAAGGTCTGGAAAGAATGGATGTTTGCCGAGGTATACCCTCAGATGCTCTGGGCTGAGGACAACGACTGGGAGCTGACGCCAGTATTGATGTTTCGCCTGGAAGCCGAGTTCAGTAACCCCTGATGTCTGTGAAACCCTCTTTTCCCTTCCGGGAAGAGTGCTTGTGTTGTGTTGGGTTGGGTTTTGTTGTGGTGGGTCGTTCAGTGATTTATTCGGTTGTCAGAATCTGGCGGAACGTGAGGCTGACTCGGGGTTCGTTTACCCGCGCACGCTTGGGAATTGCGTGCTGAAATCTCGTTTGTAAGCCCGCCTTCATCAGTAACAGGCTGCCATGTGTCAGCTCGATTTTCGCCGCTTGCCTCGAACTCCCCACAGCACGAAATGCCATGTCACGGCTGGCGCCCAGACTGATGGTGGCGATCACGGGGGCGGGGCCGAGTTCGGGCTCGTCGTCCGCGTGCCAGCCCATGGTGTCTTGCCCACTGCGGTAACAGTTGATGAGGACGGAATTCAGTTTCACACCACTCGCGTCACTCAGTTCCTGCGCGAGGGTGGCAATGGATGCTGGCCAGAGCTGAGCTTCAAATACTTGTCCGGAGTAGGTGTAGCGATGAGGGGCATCACCTAGCCATTGCTGCAATCGCGGAATGGGATGACGGCGACCGTAGAGTTGCAGTTCGGGCTGATCCCAGTGAGGGCTGTTGAGCAACTCCGACAACAACCCATCGGCGCGTTCCGAGGCCAGAAAACTGGCCTCGAAATGGATCAGGCTCTCAAGCTCGGCGGCTTGGCTCATGCGTTCTCGAACATGCCCGCAAAGAGAGGTGAAGTCAGATAGCGCTCACCGGAGTCAGGCAGAATTACGACGATTTTTTTGTCGGCGTACTCGGCTTCTTCCGCCAGACGCAAGGCGGCAATCATGGCGGCACCGCATGAAATACCGGCGAGAATGCCTTCCTCTGACATCAGGCGGCGGGCCATGTTCATGGCATCGTCGTTACCTACCTGTTCTACGCGGTCGAGAATCTCGAGGTCGAGATTGCCCGGAATGAAGTTGGCGCCAATGCCCTGAATTTTGTGCGGCCCGGGCGTCAGTGATTCACCGGCCAATGCCTGGGTAATGATCGGTGAGTCCGCCGGTTCAACGGCGACAGAGGTGATGGACTTTTTGCTTTTCAGAAAACGAGACACGCCGCTGATTGTCCCGCCGGTGCCGACACCAGCCACCACAACATCGACTTCACCATCGGTGTCTTCCCAGATTTCTGGGCCTGTGGTGGCTTCATGAATGGCAGGATTGGCCGGGTTTTCGAATTGCTGCAGCATGATGCGGGAGTCCGGCGCTTCGGCGACATAGGCCTCTGCGGCCTCAACGGCACCTCGCATACCTTTACCGCCTTCGGTGAGAATCAACTTGGCGCCCAGGGCCTGCATCACTTTACGACGCTCCAGACTCATGGTTTCAGGCATGCACAAGGTCACACTGTAACCACGCGCAGTGGCCACGAACGCCAGTGCGATGCCCGTGTTTCCTGAAGTTGGCTCAACAATCTCCATGTCACCAGAGAGGCGACCTTCTTTCTCAGCCTGCCACACCATGTTGGCGCCGATACGACACTTTACGGAGTGTGCTGGATTACGGTTTTCCAGTTTGGCATAAACATGCGGGTGGTTAGTCAGATGGTTGATTTTGACCAACGGAGTGTTGCCAATCGACTGGGTAATGTCTGCGTAAACCTTCATAAGCTCCTCAGTGACATACTTATTAGTTAAGATACACTTGCTGCGACAGGGCACAGCATCTCTGCGAATGCCGTATTTCAGCAGACACAGTTTCAGAACGCCAGGGAGTTTTTGTGCCCAGAAGTAGCATCCAACGTGATTCTGACACGTTACGACCGCTAGAAAGTCAGATCACGACACTGACCAGCTTGATAGACCGTGGCAAAGCGCAGGGGCGTTTCCCCCGTCCGCTGGAGCAGGAATATCAGCGTTATCGTTTGAGTCAGTTTTTCTCTCAGGACATCCGCATCATCATGTCCGGCCTGCTGGTCTTTGTGGTCTTTGGCTGGGCAGACTTTTCGTTTGGTGGCCATCAGTCGACGCTGCTGTTCTCGGTCCGCGTCTTGCTGGCAGTGACCTTGGTAGCCACGGTCATCTGGTTACCCCGAAGTCCTGTCCGACGCTACGCCATGCGCGCTTTGGTGGGCGGTATCTACATTTGCTTTGCCTCTGTGCTGTGGAATATTTCCATGGTGGAGCTGCCGCTGGCCTACTTCTATCATCTCGGCGTAATCCCGATGCAGGTGTTCGCCTTATTGGGCCTGCGCAG
The DNA here is from genome assembly GCA_036148335.1 of Pseudomonadota bacterium. Lineage (GTDB taxonomy): Bacteria > Pseudomonadota > Gammaproteobacteria > Pseudomonadales > Oceanobacteraceae > Thalassolituus. The sequence continues at coordinate 6,970 of JAYYHP010000332.1, read as the reverse complement.
TGATTACCGCGCGATGTTGGGCTGTTCCCTGGCCATGCTATTCAGTTACGCCGCCTTTATTATTTTTATGCCGGGACCTGAGGTGCCGTCAGAGATCGATGCGCTGGCCAATTCCATGGCACCGTTTTATCTGTTGTTCTGGGCGATTCTGATCATGATGGCGTCGTACCTGTCCTACATCATTGAGTCGGGGACGCGCACGGATTACATCAAAAACCGCCTGCTGGCGCTGGAAGCGGAGCGTTTGCAGTATCTTGGGCGCAGACTTCAGCAGCTATCGACCACCGATGGTCTGACCGGCATTGCCAACCGACGTCACGCCGAAGAGCAGTTACTGGATGAGTGGCGTCGTTGCGCCCGCAGCGAATTGCCGCTGGCGGTGATGATGGTGGATGTCGATTACTTTAAGAAATTCAATGACGCCTATGGTCACCAGCAGGGTGATCAATGTCTGCGTCGTATTGCTGAAACCATGGACGGTTTCTGCCGACGTCCGGGCGATCTGTGCGCGCGCTACGGCGGCGAGGAGTTCGTTATGCTGTTGCCTGAAATGACCATTGAGCGCGCCGAGGCCATGGCTCAGGAAGTCTGTGCGGCCATTGAGCACCTGGCCATTGAGCATAATCAGTCGCCGCATGGGGTCGCGACGGTCAGTATCGGTGTGGCGGCAGTGATACCAGCGGGACAGGCGAACTATGAGGAGCTGTTGCGCGAAGCCGATATGGGGTTGTATGAGGCGAAAGAGCGTGGGCGGAACCAGGTGTTCCGCCGTTTGCCGGGGAATCCGTCAGCCGCGTAATGCGTCCAGACGAGCGTCTTTGTCTTCCCACAGGGTTTGTACCCAGGCCTGGAAGCGTGCGCGGTATTCCATATCGGTTTCGTAATCGCCGCCCAGCAGATCCGTTGGAATCGGCTTTTCTTCGATGATGACTTCAGCACGTGGCATCTTACCCTGCATGAAATCCCAGAAGGTGGGAATGCCGCCCGGGTAATAGATGGTGACATCCAATATCGATTTGAACTGATCGCCCATAGCACTCATGGCGAAGGCCATACCACCGGCTTTCGGTTTCAGCAGATGCTTAAACGGCGATTGCTGTTCATCGTGCTTGGTTTGCGTATAACGCGTGCCCTCAAGAAAGTTCATGACGCTGGTCGGCATGTCTTTAAACTTCTCACAGGCCTGTCGGGTGGTCTCCAGATCTTTACCTTTCATTTCTGGGTGTTTTTCCAGATACGCTTTGCTGTAGCGCTTCATGAATGGGAAGTCGAGCGCCCACCAGGCTGCACCCATGATGGGCACTTTGATTAATTCCTGCTTGAGGAAGAACTTCAGCAGCGGAATGCGGCCATTCAGACTGTGTTGCAGCACCAGAATATCCACCCAACTCTGGTGATTGCTCAATACGAAGTACCAGCCTTTTTTATCCAGTGTGGCTGGGCGTTCAATATGCCAGTCCATTTTCTGAGTCAGGTGCATCCAACCGGAATTGCACGAGATCCAGGCATTGGCCACCACGGCCAACAGGAAGGTAATGGCTTTGCGGATGCCTTCCACAGGAATAATGACTTTCAGCAAGGTGAGTGAAAACAGGGGAATCGCCCAGAATAAAGTATTCAGCGTCAGTAACAGACTGGCGATGATTCCGGTAACGAGCGCAGGCATGGTGTGTTAACCCTTCTTTTGTTGTTGTGACTGAATTGCGGTGAGTGCAATGGTGTATACGATGTCTTCGACCAGGGCGCCACGCGACAGGTCGTTGACCGGTTTCGCCAGGCCTTGCAGCATGGGGCCAATACTGATGACGTTGGCACTGCGCTGCACGGCTTTGTAAGTCGTGTTGCCAGTATTCAGATCTGGGAATACCAGCACGGTTGCCTGTCCAGCGACTGGGCTACCCGGCGCTTTGCTGGCGGCGACGGTGGCGTTAATGGCGGCATCGTACTGCATCGGCCCATCAATCAGAAGGTCTGGGCGACGTTCTTTTGCCAGGGCGGTGGCTGCGCGTACTTTTTCAACGTCGGCACCGCTGCCGGAGTCACCGGTCGAGTAACTGAGCATGGCGATGCGCACCGGAACCCCCATCATCTCAGCGGAGGCCGCACTCTGAATCGCGATGTCTGCCAGTTCCTCAGGGTTCGGATCTGGGTTCACGGCGCAGTCACCGTAGACCAGCACTTGATCTGGCAATCCCATAAAGAGAACGGAAGACACAAGATGCGCGTCGGCTGAGGTTTTGATCAACTGCAGGGCCGGGCGGATGGTGTTGGCGGTGGTATGGATGGCGCCGGAAACCAGACCATCGACCGCGTCTTCGGCAAGCATCATGGTGCCCAGTACCACGTTGTCTTCCAGTTGTGCCAAGGCCATGGGTTCAGTGAGGTTCTTGTGACGTCGCAGCTCGACCATGCCGGCAACGTAATCACCGCGCACGGAACCCGGCTCAATGATGGTCAGGTCGTCCGGGAGGGTCACACCCTGCGCGCGAGCGACCTGTTTCACCGTGTCTGGATTACCCAACAGAATGCAGTCGGCAATGCCACGCGACTGACAGATCGCTGCGGCCTGTATGGTACGCGGCTCTTCTCCCTCGGGCAGCACGATGCGTTGACGGTCGGCGCTGGCTTTCTTCACCAGTTGATGGCGGAAGGCCGCGGGACTCAGGCGTGGCGTATGCGGCTGTCCGATACGGTCGAGCAGGGCGTCACCGTTCAGGTGTTGGTCAATGGTGTTCATGATCCGGCGTGCGCGCTCGGTGTCGTCCACCGGGACGTGCGTGTCCATGTGCGTCAGCGCACGAGCCGTGGCATAGCTGTCAGAGGCGACGCTCAGCACCGGTAGGCCCGTGGTCCAGGCCTGCTCGCACAGAGTTTTGACTGCGCTGTTGGGGGCAAATCCGCTGGTCAGTAACAGACCCGCCAATGGCGTACCGTTATTGGCTGCCATGGAGGCCGCGAGGATGATGTCATCACGATCACCCGGCGTGACCACTAAGGTACCCGGGCGCAGTTGTTCGACGACGTGACTGAGGGTGCGCGCGCACAGTGTAATGCGGTTGACGCGACGGTCACTCAGATGCCCTTCATTGATGACCTCTGCCTTGAGAGCTCGCGCGACATCCAGGGTGCGTGGGCTGAGCAGGTCTGCCTGCCAGGGGATGACCCCCAGTACCGGACATTGCTCCAACGTGAGTGACTGACACTCCTCGAGTGCACAGCCAGCGGCTGGCAGGGCATCAGGTTGCGCTTCACTGGTCGGTACGGCGCCAGACACATCCGGTGCGCCCGCTTTGTTGATGATGCAACCCAGCAGGTTGGCTTTTTTGCCGCCAAAAACGCCGATTTGGAGTTTGATGTCGTCTTCGACGTCAGCCAGTGATTTGCCTTCGGCATTGGCGACGATGAGCACGTCAGCGTTCAGGGCTTTGGCCATTTCGACATTCAGTTTGGCGGTAAATGGCTCGTCGTGGTCTGGGGCGAGGCCCTCGACCAAGACCACGTCGCAGTCGTTGGCGACCTGAGCGTACAGACCCACTGCATCTTCCAGTACCCGGTCGAGCAGCCCGTCGCTGATGCGTTGCTGTACATCGTCCAGTGGCATCGGGTCTGGGGTGGTCAGGTGCAATACGGTACGCGCCAGTTGCGTTGAACGCTCGGCGGTGGCGTAGTCTGGCGCAACAGGTTTAACGAAACCGGCTTTCAGGCCGAGGCGGTCGAGGGCTTGCAGTACGCCCAGACTGATGGTGGTCAGGCCGCTGGCACGTTCGGTCGGTGCGATAAGAATAGTAATCATGATGGCTGTTTCGCAGTCAGAGAATAAGTGTCCTGGGCAATCATGCCCTCTTCGTCGGTAGGAATGACCATAACCAGAGGCGCGCCAGTGACGCTGATGCGCCCCTGATCGTCGCCGTGCGCTTCATTTAAGGCCTGATCGAGGCGGAAGGGCAGGCTACGCCAGGCGGCCAAGACGCGCTGGCGAATGACCGCGGCGTGTTCACCAATTCCGCCGGTAAAAATCAGGGCATCCAGCGACGACAGTTGGCTGTTCAGTGCGGCCAGATGACGGGCGATGCGGGCGCAGAAGGTATCGATAGCGCGCTTGGCCGCCAGACTTCCTTCCGCTTCAGCTTCCAGAAGGGAGCGCATATCGTTACTGACGCCTGCGGACAACCCCAGCAAGCCACTCTGTTTGTTGAGTGCCTGCATGACATCGGCATGCGTCATGTCGGTGGCGTTCATCATGTGTTCCGCCAATCCGGGGTCGACGTCGCCACTGCGGGTACCCATGATCAACCCCTCAAGCGGCGTCAGGCCCATGGTGGAGTCCACCGATTGTCCCTGACGGATGGCGCAGGCACTGCAGCCATTACCAAGATGGGCAACCAGCAGATTGAGTTCGCTCAATGGACGTTGCAGTCGTTTGGCAGCCTCCTGGCTGACAAAGCGGTAGCTGGTGCCATGGAATCCGTAACGACGCACACCGTGTTCTTCGTACCATTCATAAGGCACACCGTAGAGGTAGTTCTCGGCGGGCATGGTTTGGTGGAAGGCGGTATCAAACACAGCAACGTTAGGCACGTTGGGCAGCAGGGTGTCGCACAGCTCGATGCCCATCAGGTTCATGGGGTTATGCAGTGGCGCCAGCGGCGACACCTGATGCAGGGCTTTCAGGGTATCGTCGTTGAGAATGACACTGTCATGGAAGGCTTCGCCACCGTGGACAACGCGATGTCCGATGCCTTGCAGATTACCGAGCTCGTCACGGCAGTGGTCTATAAATGCACTCAGGGCGGCCTTATGGTCCAGGACATCAGCACCGATGGTCGACGCTGTGATCTTGGCCGAGACCTGACCTTTGATGGTTAATTGGGCGTCAGCGGAGCCAAGACGCTCTGCCAGGGCCGTCAGTGTCGCGGCGGGTGCTGTTGAATCAGCGGGTGAGTCAGAGCTAGAGTCAGCAGTGCTCGCGGCGTACTGATACAGCGCCAGTTTAACTGACGAGCTACCGCAATTTACTACCAGTATTGAGGTGTCCATGTTCTCTCCTGTGTCCGTTGTCCGAGTGTGACGGTCGCGAGCGATTTTGGCTATAGGTTTCGATGGTCGCTGCTTTCTACTATCTGTCATTTGGCATCTGACATTTGATATCCGATATCTGACTGGAGACGGGATGATTGGCTGGATTCTGAGCCGGGTGCTAAGCCTGGTTCTAAGCCGGGCTATAGGTCAAATTCAGAGATCCCGGGCGTGAAAATTCCGAGCCAGATACGTCACCAATGCCATCATGCCCCGATGCTTATCAGATTGGGTGACATCCGTATTAAATTTCAGGCTGTAGCATGTACCGCGTTGGTTGGGTTCTGTGCGCACAATCACCGCAGGAATGCGACGCAAACGGTGTCCCTCACCGTGCAGCGACACTTGTATCCGACTGCCAAGCGGTAAGCCAGCACTGGATACTACAATGGCGCCTTGTGGCGATAGCCAGCGAACATCGCCAGACGTTAACCGGCGGCGAAAAGGTAGCCAATGGCCCAGACTTAACTGGGCTTGGATGGTTGGCATGGTCATGCGCTCATATCCCGTACAACTGGTTGGATCGGAGTCTGGCCTGCCTGGCCACCTGACGCAGTTCCTCACGTGAACTTAGTCACTATACCAATTTTCGTGAAAAATCGGGGGCTTACATTGTGGCCGGGCGGGCACAACCGTTGTGACGCCTGAGGACAATTCGAGCTGAAACTGACAGGTCATTGACGCTTTTCAGTTATAACCATACATCGAAACTGTCGTCCAGTAATTTAACGTTAAATTTTATTAACCTGACGAAAGAATGCGATATGCTGGCCGATACTATTTTCACCTTATTTACGGCCGGATACTCTCTATGGCAAATGATCCTATCATCATGATCGCTGACGAAACCTTATCGGTGCAGGCTCAGTTAGGTGAAACTCTGGGCAAGCAGGTGTCTCTTGTCAGTGCCATGAATCAGGAACAGCTGGATTACTGGCTTGACGAGCCTTCTCGTATGCCGGACCTGTTGTTGCTGGATCAGGCCTTTGTCGGCCAGCAGATGGCACGCTTTTGTCGCCACTGGAAAGAAGATCCATCAACCCGGGACATCACCTTGATAGTGATGGGGCCTGCGGATGACGACGCTGAAATCGCGGCGCTGGCGGCTGGCGCCGATGATTACTTGTCGAAACCACTCAACCTGCCCCTGTGCCGTTTGCGGATTGAGCAGCAGATCGCGCGCCGTGCTGAGATTCAACGTCTTGAGGCCTTGTCAGTGACGGATGGACTGACCGGGTTGTCGAATCGTCGTTACTTCGATGACTTCCTGTTGGCGGAGTGGCGTCGCGCCGTGCGGGAAAAGTCTGCGCTGGGGCTGATTATGATCGATATTGATCATTTCAAAGCCTATAACGACCACTATGGGCATCTGGCTGGTGATCGCTGCCTGCAGGAAGTGGCCAGAGTATTAAAAGCCCAGGCCCAGCGCCCGCGTGACTTAGTGGCACGCTATGGCGGTGAGGAATTTGCCGTGGTGTTGCCGTCGGTGCATTTTGAAGGCATGAAAGTCGTGGCGGAGCGCATTCGCAGCGCTGTCAAAGGGCTCGCCATCGAGCACGAAGATTCGGACACTGCCCCTGTGGTGACCGTGAGTCTGGGTCTGTCCTGGGCGGAGCCCGGTGCGGAAGATCCGGTATCTATGTTGATTGAAGCCGCGGATGAAGGGCTGTATTCCGCTAAAGGCGCCGGACGCGATCGCTACAGTGAAACCGTGGATCTGGCGGCAATACGCTCGCTAATGACTAACTCCTGAAAGTAATGACTGAGTCCTGAAACCCGTGATTACGTCCTGAAACCAGACGGGGCGGGCCTGAGCATCCATTAGGTGAGAAGCGGGTTACGGTTGGGTAGCGTGGCTGAATAATCGGTTCCGCTGCGTTCTTTTCTAAGACGT
>JAYYHP010000331.1:0-2974 GCA_036148335.1 Pseudomonadota bacterium | reverse complement strand
TTGACGATCATGCGCGTATGTTGCGCACCATTGAGTCGGTGCGCCGTCATCATCCGGCGGTAAAAATTCTGGCGCGTGCGGCCGGGCGTCGGGAGGCCGCCGAGCTGATTCATGCAGGCGCTGATTTTATCGAACGGGAAACCTTTGATTCAGCCCTGTCTATGGGTAAGCGAGCGCTTGAAATCATGGGCTTCCGTGCCTATCAGGCGCAACGCGCGGCGCGCTTGTTTAAGCATCACGATGAAAAGAATCTGTACGCGCTGAGTGAAGTGCTGGAAGACGACAAGAAATACATCAACATGGCCAAGCAGCACGCGACGGACCTGGAGCAGGTCATGCAGTCGGATGATCAGGCCGATACCAGTCTGGACGATCGTGGCTGGGACAGTGGGAGTAATTCATGAGCTCGTCTGATCTTTCTTCTTCTGAATTTCCCTCGACGGATCTTGCTTCGACTAACAGAGCCGCGCCTGACAGCCATCCATCATTTATCGGCCAGCGTGTCGAAGACGACGATGCCGCCATGGACATGGCATTGGCCTTGGCAGAGCGTGCAGCGGCCAATGGCGAAGTGCCCGTGGGCGCGATTGTGTTACTCGATGGCGAGGTGGTCGGTGAAGGGGCCAATGCACCGATTTCGTCGCTCGACCCCACGGCCCACGCTGAGGTACTAGCCATTCGAGATGCGGCACAACGACTCGGCAATTATCGTTTGTCTCAGGCAACGCTGGTGGTCACGGTAGAACCTTGCAGCATGTGTGCAGGGGCGATTGTGCACAGTCGTATTGCGCGTGTGGTGTACGGCACGACCGAGCCCAAAGCCGGTGTGGCCGAGAGTGCAGAGCGCTTCTTTGAAAAACCGTTTCTGAATTGGCAGGTGACCTTGCAGGCCGGCGTGAAAGCGGAGGCCTGCTCGTCGGTCATGACGTCGTTTTTTGCTGCCCGACGGGCGGGTAAGAAAAAGCTGAAGCAGGCGAGTAAGCCCATTGCTGACTAATAGCCCGGCTTAGAGTCTGGCTCGGGGCTTAGCTCAGACGGCTAACAGCCACAGAGTTACAGCAGGGGCGGAATCACGGTCACCGGCACATCGCTCCCGTGGGTGTGTTCGTCGTCGTTGTCGTGACTACTGATCTGTTCTTCGTTCCAGATGAGTACGTCGTAGTAGCGACGAATGTTCTGTACGTAATTCACCGGCTCGCGACCGCGGGCGTACCCATAGCGGGTTTGTTTGTAATAGCGTTGTTGCGTCAGCAGAGGCAGTACTTTTTTAACGTCGATCCAGAGATCTGGATTGCGTCCCATTTTGGCCGCCAGTCGACGGGCGTCTTCCAGATGACCAAAGCCGACGTTGTAGGCCGCCAGCGCCATCCAGGTGCGATCAGGCTCACGTACCGATTCATCCAGACGCTCACGCAAGCCAGACAGGTACTTGCTGCCTCCATAAATGCTTTGCGCGGGATCGAGGCGGTTTTTAATGCCGAGCTCTCGGGCGGTACGCAACGTCAGCATCATGATGCCGCGAACGCCGGTGTAAGAGCGTGCTCGCGGGTTCCAGTGACTTTCCTGATAACCCATGGCCGCCAGTAAGCGCCAGTCGAACCCGTACTTCTCGGCAGACTCTTTAAAGTTCTTTTCGTACTTGGGCAGGATCTTGCTGCTGTGTCGCAGAAAGCGATGAGCGCCCACGTAATCGAACTGATCCATGTGTCCGTAAAACCGCTCAGACAGCTCCGCCATCATGACGCCCGTTTCGGGGCGATAGAAAAAGTCGTAGGTTTTTTTACGTAGCGAATCATCGGCGCGCTCGGGTAGCACCCAGGCGACGGTCTGGACTTCACCGAGGGTAAAGGCTACATCCAGATTCGGCAGGTAAGAGCGCATCAGGCGAAACTCGTTGGAGTTCACCAGAGTAAAATCGAGGTCTTTATCCGACACCATCTGAAGCAGGTCAGAGGCTTCAAGATCGTTGGTTTCGCGCCAGGATAACGTTGGTAGCTCAGTACGTTGCCAATGGCGCAGCGTACTGGCATGCCGTGAACGGGCTGGCACCATCAGGCGGCCGTTAAGCAGGTCTTCGATGGATTCGGGTTTTGGAGTGCGTAACCGATAAATGATCTGTTCGCTGACCGAGGCGTAGGTCGGGCCATATTCTACGGGGTAACTGGCCGTCTGCTCTTTGGTAAACCCCGCCGCGGCCATGTGTGCGCTGCCATCGGCCAATGCCGTCATGGCATCGTGCAGGTTATCGACCACGATCAACTCAAGGCGCAGGCCAAGGTAATCGGCAAACGACTTGGCCAACTCATATTCATAGCCGGTGGGACCGTGTCGATCTTCAAAATAGGTGGTGGGGTTGTTACGCGTGACAATACGAATGACGCCCTCGGCCTCCAGCCCATCGAGCAGGCTCGGGCGTACGCTGCCGGTCAGCATGGCGATCACCGCAAGGGTGGTCAGCAGCCGGCGGGTCTGGCGTATCGTATTGAGCAGTGGCGTCATTATTGTGTGTTCTCCCTGAGGGGGCGATTTTACCGGGCGGCACGCCGTTACAACAGCTTAGGCGCCGGTATTTACACTTCTGTAGGTTAAGTGTGGGCGCTTAACTTATTGAAAAGTATAGACAAATATTGAGTTTGGCGAGCCGGGTTGGCTATTCGACATTAGGCGCGAATGGTATGTTAACAGTGCTCTCGTCGCATCGAATGGATACTGACAGGGCGCTAAAAGGCTCCTGAATTAAGGGCGAAAGAGCGCAAACAAGGTGCTAACAAGGCCCTAATACAGCCGCTTGCATGACCAGCAAGACACACACGACAGACCTTAGCTGAGTTGGCGTCAGAGGGCCTGATCCAGTACAATCGCGCCTCAATTTTTACCTGTTATGAGTCGACCACGATGCTTGAGCTGCGTGGCGCCCCGGCGCTGTCTTCTTTCCGTCAGAACAAAATCCTCAACAAGCTGCAAAACGCCGTTC
>JAYYHP010000330.1:0-7112 GCA_036148335.1 Pseudomonadota bacterium | reverse complement strand
CCATATCCGCCAACATGGTTTGCATGTCACTAAGGTGTTGGCGCACCGATGCGCCCGCCTGATGAGACGAGCCAACCACCTGATGCAGTTGCTCGTTTAAGCCTTCACTGTTTTCAGATATACGCTGCATAAAGCCAGTGACCCGGCTGATCTCATCCTGAATCATGTCGATTGAGTCCGACACATTGGTGATGGTATCGCCGGTTTTGTTCAGGCTGTCTTGAGTGGTATGAGAAAGGTGACGTACTTCATCGGCGACCACAGCAAAGCCGCGCCCCGCTTCACCGGCACGCGCCGCCTCAATGGCGGCATTGAGTGCCAGTAAGTTGGTCTGGTCGGCAATGCCCGAAATATCGCTTAGGATAGTCAGCACACTCTCAGAGCTTTCGCGTAATTCAGTCACCCGCTGATTTAATTTTTCGCGGTCGGTGGATTGCTCTGCGATCTCTCCCGAAAATCCGGCAACACGACTCTGCACGTCATTCAGCACACGGGCAGTGTCATCGGCAAACCCGGCCACGTCATCAAAGTTGGTCGATACGGTACTCAGCAAGCCTTGATACTTATCGAGGTACTTCAACAAGCCCGATTGAATCCGGTTAATGGTTTCCAGACTGTTCAGCTGCAGGCGCAAATAGTATTCGCGGAAATGAGCATATTTCACCGGAAACTGATCGGCGAATTCATCACTGAAGGCCTCTCCCGGCTGAACTTTAAATAAGCACAACGCCGTCAGAGTCTCGTTCATGAAAATTCCCAGCATTTCACCAAAGGTAGAAAAACCAGCCACTGGGACGTTTTCGAACGCCGGGAAACGTCCAATCTGATCGCTGTTGTGCAATCGGCGAAGAATGCAGTCAGTGGCAATCATGGCCACCGGCGCCGATGGCTTACCGCGCATAAAGGTCTGGTAGGCGTGCTGCGTTGATTGGGTAAAGTCTTCTGCCTGTACCAGCAGCAGGCGATCGCCAAAGTTCATGTCGCAGAAGAAGTTGATCACCCCGGAGGAGGTATCCATCGCGGCAATGGAACGTATGTAAAGTTCACCGCCCACCTCAACCGCAAACGAATGCTTTTCCAGGCGTTGTTCGAGTGCGTCACGCGAGCAACCAAAGTGGCTGCACAAGGCATCCATGAAATTCAGGGTCTGATCGGATCTTTCATCAAGCACTGATGTCACGCTCCGTGCCGCTGCGTCGCAATCTGCTAGTACAAAGCTCTTTCCGGTGGGCTTGAAATTATGCGACTTCAGAATGCCGTAACGAACGTCTGCGGCCAGTTTCATAAAGATCATCACGGCCTGATCACGAGCAACGCGCTTGCCGTCATAAACCCAGGCTTTATCGAAGTTCAGCGTGCCACCAGCCGAGCCACCAATGAAATAGCACGGGAACTGGTCGCTGCGATAAAGCGCTTGCATCAGGTAACTTTCGCTGGCGGTTAAGCCATCGACAAACGTCAACGCGACCGTGTTTTCGGCCGTCACCCGATATGGCAGGTCAATGCGTGAGAGATCGGCGGCAATCCGGTCGATGTGTTGATTGCGGTTATAGCCCGGTTGTCCCGTTAACTCTGAGTGTATGGCCACAGCGCGCACATCGACACGCTCAAACAGGCTGGCATCAAAGGCTTGCAGGATAAGGTTGTCCCATTGGCCGTCGGCGCTGTGATACATGGCAGGATGAGAGTTCTCCAGCCGTCATTACCCCCACCAGCTGAGTCTGTGTCGGTAAGGCTTGCTGCACCCGCGTCATGCAGGCTTCAAAATCCACATGAGGCGAGACGTAGGCAAGGACCAAGGCCGGCGCCTGCTTTGGTCCAGATGGCGATACCGAAGCTGAAGCCGACGCGCCACCAGCAAACATCAACGGGGCTAATGTTGCCTCATTGATACTCTGACTACTGAGCTGAAGAATCTTAACGGCGTCATCAGCTTGACGCATTGAGTGGTGTGATGACGAACGATCGGCGCCAGAAAAAAAGTCGAACAAACCCATGAGAACAACCAAGTGTCTTAACTGTCACTCAAGTATAGGCAGTGCGCCCGGAACTGCTGTTTTTATGCGACTGAGTTCATAAAATCACAAGAAGTGCGATCGGATGAGACCCATATCACGATGCGAAGCGACTCGGGTATGTAAATTGCCTGATAGGGAATATCAACGCAGTACATGACGGGAGTCCCCATGGGTATCGATGCCGATGATTTCCGGGCGTATGTGATACGTCCAACCTTGCAGAAACTTGAAATACACAGCGACGCGGCCGAACTGCTGTTGCTGGGCACCGCAGCGGTCGAGTCGTCGCTGGGCGCGTATCTTAAAACCGAAGGTCAGCGTACCTCCGGTATTTACCGTATGCATGGCCTGACCCATCGTCACATCTGGGACGATTATCTGGCCAGTCGAGCGGAACTGGCCAGTAAAGTGCGCGGCATTGCCAGCCAGCATGAGTTTCTGACGCAGCCCCATCAGGAATTAACCACCAACCTTGCCTACGCCACGGCCATTACCTGGTTAGCTTATGTTCGTCATGCGGAGTTTTCTCTGCCGAAAACCGCCTCGTCGCTGCATCTCGGTAAGCTTTGGAAAACCTTCTATCACCCGCGTGATGACCTTTCCATCGACGATTTTATTGAACGCTACGACGCCCTGATTACCCCAGGCACTACCCCAGATACTAAGCCAGGCACCACCGCAGCAAGCACGCCCGCCTGATACCAGTCTGGTTGCATGCTTGAGTGCCTGTCAGAACTCGCCATCCCCTCACCCTAGCCACCCGATCAGTTTCTCTGATCGCCAGTTTCTGATATAAACCGCAGCCTGACTATGGGGTGTGTTATGTCTGAATCTACGGCGGCCAATACGGCAGAACGTAAAGCCAAAACCGAATTTAACAAGCTGCAGAAGCGACTGCGTCGCAATGTGGGAAAAGCCATCGAAGATTACACCATGATCGAAGAAGGCGATAAGGTGATGGTGTGTCTGTCGGGCGGCAAAGATTCCTACACCATGCTCGACATCCTGATGAGCTTGCAAAAGAGCGCCCCGGTTAACTTTGAGCTGATTGCGGTCAACATGGACCAGAAACAGCCCGGCTTCCCTGAGCATATCCTGCCTGCGTACCTCGAAAAGCTCGGAGTGCCGTACCACATCATTGAGAAAGACACTTACAGTGTGGTGAAAGAGATCGTTCCGGAAGGCAAAACCACGTGCGGCCTCTGTTCTCGACTGCGCCGCGGTACTTTGTATGGCTACGCCGAATCCATTGGCGCCAACAAGATCGCCCTGGGCCACCACCGCGATGACATTATCGAAACCCTGTTTCTGAATATGTTCCACGGCGGCAAACTGAAAGCCATGCCACCGAAGCTGCTAAGCGACGACAAAAAACACGTACTGATCCGCCCGTTGGCGTACTGCAAAGAGAAAGACATCGAGAAATTCTCTGCCGCCAAAGAGTTCCCGATCATTCCTTGTAATCTGTGTGGCTCGCAGGAGAACCTGCAGCGCCAGAACATTAAGATGATGCTGCAGGCGTGGGAAAAAGAACAACCGGGACGCAGTGAGAATATCTTTGCTGCGGTCTGTAACGTGGCGCCGTCACAACTGGGCGACCGCGAACTGTGGGACTTCAACGACCTGCAGAACCAGCAGGACAAAAGCCATTTGTTTACTCGCCTGGATGTCGTTCAAGTCGACTGATCCGGCTAGCAGAACAGCTTAGGCCGGAGTCCCTTGGCAGCACAGGCTACACGCCACCGTCGAGCATGCGGGTCACACGCACCTGCATCTCGCCGGGGCCGTGCAACAAAAAATCAAAGCGGAAACGTCGTTCGTTGATCATGTCCTCACCCAGTGAGGTTAACAGACAGGCATCCCGTGCCAGCGTCTCTTCGGGCATGGTCAGGCGCACCATGTACTCTCCCTCCAGTTCTTTTACCGCCAGGGTACTTACTGGTGCAGTTTCAGCACCGGCAATGCCACTGCGCACCCACTGAATATAGAGGCCGTGACTGCCGTCGCCATGCTCACGACGTATCACGCGGATATACCCCTCCGCTGACGGCGACTTCCATGGGCACACTCGAGCCACCGCATCGACCCAGATCGGCATTTTATAGGCCTGCGGCAATGGGTCATCGGCACGAGTAAAATCGGACGATTCAGCGGGTGCCGCCGACACATGAGCGACAACACCAAAAACAGCACTGCTACCCGCCAGTAGCAACCAAACAAACAACAAGGGTTTCATACGCGCCTCCTGCTTCAAGACTAGCAGAGGCCGGTAAGATTTCTGCGCCGGGTTTAATCGAAGACCGGCGTCGGTCGATGGTCCCATTCCGGGCGCTCATACACGACCCGGGCAATGTAGTATTCAGTCTCGCCTTTGGGCAATCGTACACTGACATCATCGCCCTCACACTTGCCTAACAGGCCGCGTGCCAGAGGCGCGTCAACGCTGATGTAGTTATGCGGCAAGTCGATTTCGTCTTCGCCCACAATGCGGTAACGCAGCAATTCGCCTGCCTCGTCTTCCAATTCTATCCAGGCACCAAAAAACACCTTGTCCGGCTCAGAAGGTGCGCGGTCGACAACAGTCACCGCATCCATGCGTTTCATCAGAAAACGCACCCGGCTATCAATCTGGCGTAAGCGCTTCTTGCCGTAAATGTACTCGGCGTTTTCGGAGCGGTCTCCCAGTTTTGCCGCATCGGATACTTCTTGAGTGACCTTGGGGCGCTCACGGCGCCAGAGAAATTCATGCTCGTCTTTTAATGCCTGCAAGCCTTCGGGGGTAATCAGATGGGCACGGCGTGGTAATGGCTTTTTCTCGGTGGTCATATCGTCTCTGTAGCAGCGTAGGGTCTGGCTTGTCACGATTCTGCAACCTCTCACACGGAGGATGGCAGTTTTCAGCCAAGCATACTCAATGATACGTCGCCTCGTCACGCTGATCTGTGGCTTCACCCTGATTGTTCTGGGGGCCATCATCACCCCCTTGCCCATTCCGGTGGGGTTAGTGCTGATCATCATCGGCCTTGCCCTCGTGATTCCTGCGTTGCCCGGCACCACTCGAAAACTCAGGCAATGGCGCCGTCGCTTTCCTGCGCTGTCTGCTCGACTGAATCAGATCGCGACCTACCTGCCTGCGTTTGTACGCCGGGCCATTCAAATGACGGATCCGGGTGCTGCCCCTTCAAGAGCGCACTCAAAAATGTCTTCGAAAACGCTCTCAAACACGCCTTCCGAGGACTCACCACCACGCTAACACCATGGTGAGTGGTGCTGGCATCCTGCTTTCCGGCACAGCGCTGGCATTGTCACCGTCAGGCAGTAGACTGGGAGTATGACGGAACTGATCGAACACATTATCGACGAACTGGCTGAGCTGCTGATTGACGGCGAGCCGCGCAGTGAATACGAATTAATTTGTGCGTTGCGCGCCAACGATACGGCTGATGAGACAACGGCCGACGCCCCTGCTTTCGATGCGCAAACGCTAAGCGACCCTCAGCAGCTGTTTCGGGCAAACTTTATGGTAATGCATGGTTTGTATCAGCTGCGCCAGCGTTGGTGGCAAAGCGGTATTGGCACACTCAACATCAGCGCCTTGCGTTGTCAGTTGGTGCCCAATCCTACCCAGCCCGCCGATTCGGCAACTCAGACAACAGCTCAGAAAGCAGCACCGCAAGAATCAACTACACAGAGTGAAACGCCATCAGATACCGCGCACCCCGCAGAGCATGATCCTTTGGCAGCCTATTATCTGGATCTGGCAAACCTCGATATCTCCACCGACGACATTGAAGCTCTGCTCAATCAGTTCTGGACGACCTATCTGAGTGGCAGTACACAGCCCGATGACCTCGCCATCCTGAACCTGGAAGCGCCCGTTACTATGCTGGAGATACGGCGCCAGTATCGGCGTCTTGCGGCGCAGCACCACCCTGACAAAGGCGGTGACGCCGCCACCTTTTGTGAACTTCAGGGCGCGTATGAACGTCTCAAGCAGAGCGCACAGAATAGTGTCGTCTCTTGAACGCGTAAGAAGAATCCGTAAAAAGAACCGGTGAGAAATCTCATGCTGCAGAACATTGCCCGAACGCTAGGCGAAACCGCAAGCAGAGCGGTACATCTCCTCAGCCAGATCCTTAGTCTTACTCTGATGTCCAGACTCAGCCGGCGTTCTGTGAGACGAGCTTCTGTGAGACGAGCTTCTGTGAGACGAATTTCCAGGAGCCTGTTAATTCTCTTGTCTGCACCAGTGCATGCACAACTCGTCGTCCTGCAATATCACCATGTGGATGCCAGCACGCCTGAGATTACCAGCGTAACGCCAGAGCAGTTTGAACAACATCTGGCACTTATCGAACGCGAAGGCATGACGGTGGTATCGCTGCCCGATGCCTTACAGGCGTTAGATAACCCCTCGAACAAGCGTCACGCTCTGCCCGACCGTGCGGTCGCTATCACCTTTGACGATGCCTACCAATCCATTGCAGACCACGCTGCCCCGTTACTTGAGCAGCGCGGCTGGCCTTACACTGTGTTTGTGAATACCGACGCTGTGGATCAGGGCTTTTCAGACATGATGAGCTGGGCCACGCTGAATCGGCTGCAAGCACGAGGGGCGACGCTGGCCAATCATACCCGCACGCACCCTTTCCTTCTGGATACCCCAGAGGACATGACACCCGAGGCGTTCTGGGAGGCGGAAATTCTGGGCGCAGAACAACGCTTAAAAGAGGAGACTGGCCACTCGCATCGTTTATTCGCCTACCCCTACGGTGAATATACGCCCGCGCTTGCCCAGTGGTTAGAGGATCAGGACTTCACCGCCTTCGGGCAACAAAGCGGTGCCATCGGTACCGCCAACGACCGCCAGTTGCTGCCGCGCTTTCCGGCATCCGGGCAGTACGCAGACCTCGATACCCTGACTACGAAACTTCGTAGCCTGCCGTTCTCGAGTGTAACGCCCTCTCGAGTTGATCCGCGTTTGTCATCGGATGCTGCCAACCCACCGGAATTTACGCTCAACCTCACAGTCAACGACTTCCATCCCGATCAACTGCGTTGCTTTGCCACGGGCATGGGCGCGATGTCGATTTC
>JAYYHP010000329.1:0-4023 GCA_036148335.1 Pseudomonadota bacterium | reverse complement strand
GGGGGGCATCTGATCATCGGGCATTCCGAGTCGCTCAATGGACTGACAGATCGTTTTGAATCGGTAGGGAACACCATATACAGAAAAAATTACTGAGGAGGTTCGTGTTGCATACACGACCGCCAGAGCCCAAGGTTTTGCCCGGGTTTGAGCATGTCGCTCGTTATTACGATGGTGTACACAATACCTGGGCGGCCAAGATTTTACCGGGTGAGTTTTATGTATCAGCACAGGGCGAAATGATTGCGACCGTGCTGGGCTCCTGCATTTCTGCATGTATCCGTGATCGAGTGTTAGGCATTGGGGGCATGAATCATTTCATGTTGCCAGAAGCCAATGAGCACTCCAGCGAAACCTGGGGCAGCAACCCTGCCGCGCAGGAAAGTCGTTACGGTAACTGGGCTATGGAATATCTCATTAACGAGATACTAAAGCGCGGTGGTCGCCGCGAAAACCTGGAAGTAAAGATTTTTGGTGGTGGGCAGATGATTGCTTCCATGAGTGATATCGGACAACGAAATATTCTGTTTGTGTACAACTACCTCCAAAACGAAGGCTTATCGATTAAGTCGTCGGACGTGGGGGATGTATATGCGCGTAAGGTGCTGTATTTCCCGGATACGGGCGCGGTCAAGATGCGCCGGATCTCGAATGTGAAAAACGATACCTTGGCGAAACGTGACAGTGATTACCGTCAAAAAGTTAAAATGGAAGATATGGAACAGGCTGATAGCAATATTGACCTGTTCTGAGGCCAGCCTATGAAAAAAATAAAAGTGCTCGTTATCGATGATTCCGCATTGATCCGTAAAATGCTGAAAGAAGTCTTCGAGAGCACATCGGACATTGAGGTGGTCGGGGTCGCCAGTGACCCTTACATCGCCAGAGATAAAATTAAACAACTCAATCCAGATGTGATTACGCTGGATATCGAAATGCCGCGAATGGACGGCCTGCAATTTCTCAGTAACCTGATGCGCCTGCGACCCATGCCAGTGGTCATGGTCTCCACGCTGACGGAAAAAGGTGCGCCCGAAACGCTGGAAGCGTTGGAACTGGGTGCCATTGATTACATCTGTAAACCCAATGCGAAAACCCCGGAAGACTTCGATCAGTTCGCCCATCACTTGTGTGACAAAGTGCGGATTGCCTCCGGGGCGCGGGTCATGCCGCTCGAGTCAGCGCGCCGTGCTCAGGCGCAAAGCCGTGTTATTACTCGTGAACGTGATGAAAATTACCGTCGCATGATTGCCATTGGCTCGTCGACCGGCGGTACTGAGGCCATTGCCGAGGTGTTGTCTTCCCTGCCGGTCAACTGTCCGCCCGTGGTGATTTCGCAGCATATCCCAGAGCTGTTCAGTGCTTCGCTGGCCAAGCGTTTGAATAACCGTTATCCGATGGAAGTAATGGAAGCGGAAAATGACCTTGAGGTGAAAAGTGGGAGGGTCATTATCGCCAAAGGCGGGCAACACCTGCGCTTTCGTCGCAAGGGCGACACCTTGTATACCATTCTGGATGATGGTCCTAAACAGAACCTCCATCGTCCTTCTGTTGAGGCCATGTTTGACTCTTTAGGCCAGGTGGCCGGCGCTAAGCGTTTAGTGGCAGTGATGCTAACGGGCATGGGGGCCGATGGCGCCATGGCCATGAAGCGGTTACATGATGCCGGTGCGCTGACCATGGCTCAGGATGAGGCTTCATCAGTGGTCTGGGGAATGCCGAAAGCCGCGTTTGAACTCGGTGCGATTGATGAACTGGTCACGCTAACAAAGGTGGCTGAGCAGATTATGAAAAAAGCGCGTCAGGCGTGAATATCGGCCAGTTTGTGCTAAACCTTAGAAGACGATTTTTCTTCAGGAGAACCTCGGATGTCTGTTCGTGCATCTTTAGAAAACGCAGGGCGTGAGTTAGTGATTCAGATTGATGGGCGTTTTGACTTCAGCGCTCATCAGGAATTCCGCGACGCGTATGAAACCAGCCAAAACGTGGCAGAGTATGTGGTAGACCTGAGCGGCGCTACTTATTTGGACAGTTCGGCGCTAGGCATGTTACTGCTGTTGCGTGATCATGCTGGTGGCGATTCCTCAACCATCTGCATCCGCAACTGCAACGACGATGTTCGCAAGATCCTGAGCATCTCTAATTTCGAGCAACTCTTTACCATTCAGTAAGTCTCTTCATGACGGCCTACAAAGTATTAATCGCCGACGACAACAGCGTCGACAGGAAGGTACTGTCACGCGTTGTCCGCAATCAAGGGAATGAGGTTATTGAAGTCGGTAATGGCTTTGAGGCCGTCGATGCGTTTCGTGAGCATCGTCCCGAAATCGTACTCATGGACGTCATGATGCCCGGTCTCAACGGTAAAGAGGCCACGCGGCAAATCAAGGCGATTGCCAACGAAGACTACGTTCCCGTTATTTTTCTCACTTCATTATCCGATGCTCAAAGCCTGGCGGATTGCCTTGAATGTGGCGGCGATGACTTTCTGACTAAGCCCTACAACCACATCGTGCTGCAGGCAAAGATCGACTCCTTCCATCGGATGTCGGAAATGCATCGGCTGCTGCTGAACCAGCGCGATGAGATTGCCAAGGCCAATCGCCATATGTTGCAGGAGCAACGTGTCGCTAAAGCGGTGTATGACAATGTCGCGCACGCGGGCTGTCTTAACGCCTCCAATATTCGCTACGAATTATCGCCATTGGCGGTGTTTAACGGCGACGTACTGCTGGCGGCACGCAAGCCCGGTGGTGGCATGCATGTGCTGTTGGGCGACTTTACCGGGCATGGTTTACCAGCCGCCATTGGCGCCATGCCGATGGCTGATATCTTTTATGGGATGACGGCCAAGGGATTCGGCTTGCGCGAAGTGCTGCATCAGATTAATCAAAAGTTAAAAAGCATCTTACCGGTAGGGTTCTTCTGCTGCGCGGCCGCGGTGGACCTCGCACCGGATCGCCATTCCGCCAGTGTATGGATGGGCGGGGTGCCCGATTGCTATTTATTACGTCAATCCGGGGATGTCATAGAAACACTGTCCTCCCGGCATTTGCCGTTGGGGGTGTTGAGCGCTGATAAGTTTAACGATCAGATGACGGACATCCCTATGGCAAAGGGAGATCGCTTGTATTTATGGTCTGACGGAATCATTGAGGCGCGGGATGCACAGGGTGAGATGTTTGGCCAGCAACGGTTGTTACAAGTGGTGCGGGATTCCGATACCCCCGAGGCCGTATTTACCGATATCCAGGCCGCTGTTGCGACATTTATTGATGGTAAAGAGCAGGACGACGACACCACCCTGATCGAAGTTGTGATGGATGACATGACCGCCGATGACGATGCGCAGGCGGCGTCATCGACCGGAGGAGCTCAAGGGCCGATGGATTGGAGTATGGATTATGTACTCGAGGCCTCTACCTTACAGCACTTTAATCCGGTACCGCTGATGAATCACATTATGATGGAAGTGCCTGGTTTACGTGCCATGGGTGGGCAGTTGTACACCGTTATGGCGGAATTGTATTCCAACGCATTTGAACACGGTGTACTTGGCTTAGATTCCGAGCTGAAAAAATCATCGGAAGGCTTTATGCAGTATTACCAGCAGCGTGAAGAGCGCATGAAAACGCTGGACACGGGGTATGTTCGTATTCGCATGAGTCATCGTGGAGACGGTCAGCAAGGCGACCTGACCTTACGGGTTGAGGACAGCGGCCAGGGCTTTGATTACCTGACTTTGCGCGACGCCCCGGATGATCACCAGTATTCCGGGCGTGGTATTCCCTTGTTGAAGCGTATTTGCTCGCAGCTTGAATATCAGGGCGAGGGCAATATAGTGGAGGCGGTAATCCATTGGCCTCTGGAGGCAGCGTAAGTGGCAACTCTTGATCTGGATTCTTTGACCATACTGAAAGAGGTAATGGACGAAGAATTTGTTCCTTTGATTGAGCTTTACCTGCGGGATTCTGAAGCGCGTCTGGTTGCAATGGACGCCGCCATGGCGCAAGCCGATGCAGA
>JAYYHP010000328.1:0-3219 GCA_036148335.1 Pseudomonadota bacterium | reverse complement strand
AACCCGGGAAACTACTATCAGACCGAATGGCAAATTGCTGCGGATGCTCGGCGTTTTGAATGCGGCAGCCCCAACTTACTGGCAGCACATGCACTGCATGCCTCCACCTCAATACTGCTTGAACATGGCATCCATCAGGTTGAGACAGACATTCAAGAACGCTGCCTGTATTTATCCGAGCGCCTGCGCACTTTGGGCGCCGCCATGATCACACCAGAAGCTGCCATTGGCGCCTCCGGCATACTGACAGTCACAAGCGGAGATCAGGACCCTATAGACGCCTGGCGAGCTTTAATGGCGCAGCGCGTCATCTGCATGCATCGCGGTGGTGGGTTGCGTTTTTCTCCGCATTTTCATACGCCACTTTCTGTACTGGATGAAGCGGCCGAGCGAGCCGCCTCAGTCTGTCGCTGGTGATAAATTGCTGCGAAAAAATACGGAGCCCTCAAGGATAGGTTATTCGGTTAGCAACGACGCCGCACATAACAATTAAGCCGCTATGCGACACAGACGGAAGCAGAGTTAGAGGGCTAAAGAAATGGAGAAAGAAAGAGAGGGCAAGAGAGGAAAAGAGAGAAAGAGAAACCTGAAGGGGTCAAAGCAAATGGCTGCAACCGAAAACAAAGGCTATTCGGGGCGGGTCAACAATCACCGCCCTTCATACCGGTTGATCAGAGACGCATCGATTACCAAACTGCCGAACCTAACGCGCTCATCAGGCTAGAAACTACATGGTGTGCGTCATACGGTCCGATTTAATGGCGCCAGCCAGATACGTTTCAATTTTGTTTCGAGCCAGCTCATCCTCATCGTTAAACTGAACGCCAACCCCGGCCACCTTATTGCCCTGCGCACCTTTCGGGGTCACCCACACCACCTTACCCGCAACCGGGATTTTCTCGGGCTCGTCCATAAGCTTTAACAGCATAAAGACTTCGTCGCCTAACTGATAATGCTTGCTGGTGGGTATAAACAGACCGCCATTTTTTACGAAGGGCATGTACGCTGCGTACAGCACCGATTTATCTTTAATGGTCAGAGACAGAATGCCGTTACGGCCACCTGGGTTCATGCGCTTGCTCCGGCGCGGACTCTGATCAGCTTCTGCCATTCCAGCAAAAGCACCTCAATGGTCAGCGCTTTATTATGATGAGAGACCCCAGACAGTAGCTGCCCAAGGATTTCCTGTAATTTTTCATGGAAGCCTATCAGCATCCGCTGATCCACATCAACGACAGCGAACAGTTCTGTGACGGCATCAGCATATTGTAAGGAATGCGATGGCGCTCCCGCGTTTGCCTTCACCAGATCACACGACAGTTGATAAAACCAGGCAACCACATTCTGAAACTCAAGTTTTACCCAAGGATCCGCCGTCTGACTTAGCGATGCGCGACCAAAGGTCCAGCTGAGCAACTGCTCGGTCCACTGCGTTTGCGCTTTTGCCTCATCGGAGTTTAGCCAGTGCTGAGCCCTTAACGGCGCACCGCCGTTGCGTTGTAAGGCGTCAGCCGCCGCATCCGCACTGACCCCTTGCAATTGCAGCCACTGCGCACTGACATCGCGGGATGGCAGACCGACCGTGATACGCTGACAGCGACTACGAATCGTCGGCAGCACTGAGCCAAAGCGCTCGGTTTCGAGCAAAATAAAGCTCTCACCGGGCGGCTCTTCCAGTGTTTTCAGCAAAGCGTTGGCCGCGTTGGTGTTCATCACCTCGGCTGGACGAATCACCACCACCTGAACCTGACTGATTTGTGGCGTCTGGAAAATAAGCTCATTCACCCGACGCACGTTATCAATACGAATCTGGCGGCTGTTTTCTTCCGGCTGGCAAATCATAAAATCAGGGTGTGACCCAGCCGCCCATAACTGGCAGCTATGGCATTGCCCACAAGCATCATCACCAGGCTGCTGGCACAATAGCCAACGCGCAAGATGCAAGCACAATGCGTGTTTACCCACGCCTCCCGGGCCGCTGACCAACAGCGCATGCGGAAGTCCGGCCTTACGGTGACGCCGGACGGTATTTGCCCAAAGCTCAGCTTGCCAGGGCAGCAGATCGAATTCACTCATCGTTGTGTCCGTCCACCTGCGGTTCGCGAGCACTGTCTTGCGACTGCAGCGCTGAAATGTGGCCAATAACGGCCTGCTGTACGGCGGATAGTGGCTGCGTGGCGTCTACCAATCGGAAATGATTTTGCTGCTGCGCGAGTGCTAGAAACCCCTCACGGACGCGTTCAAAGAAGGCAAGCTGCTCGCTTTCAAAGCGGTCGGTTGCTTCGTTCAGATCAGCAGCGCGGGCTCGGGCGCGCCCCATACCGACATCCAATGGCGCATCCAGCAGCAACGTCATGTCCGGTTCAACGCCGCCCTGAGCGAGTCCCTTGAGTGTATCAATGTCTTCCAGAGACAGGCCGCGGCCATACCCCTGGTAGGCAATAGTGGAATCCGTAAAACGATCACACAACACCCAGGCACCTCGCTCGAGCGCGGGGGCAATTACGGCAGAGACGTGTTGCGCTCGCGCGGCGAACATCAACAATAACTCGGCCATGGGCGCCATCGGCTCATCATGATGGGCTTTCAGAAGGTCATCGCGAATCTGCTCGGCAATAGGAGTTCCGCCCGGCTCACGCGTCACAACCACCTCGATGCCCTGCGCACGTAGCCAATTGGCGGCGTGCTGGATGTTGGTGGATTTACCGACGCCTTCACCGCCTTCAAATGTGATGAATCGACCTGTTGCTGCTGTCATGAGTGCAAAATTCTCTGTCAAAATACGTTTTACGAGCCGTGCATTATTGGCTGGGTGCCGGAGACGATCGGTAATCTGCCCGACGAGACAATTGATATTCGCGAACGGCCTTATTGTGTTCGCTCAAGGTCTCTGAGAAGTAATGGCTGCCATCGCCTTTGGCAACAAAGTACAGAGCCTTCCCGGGTGCCGGATGCAAAGCCGCATGAATCGCCGCCCGTCCCGCCAATGCGATAGGCCCGGGAGGCAGCCCCTTGTTGCGATAGGTATTGTAGGGATTGGAGCGATCACGCAAGTGTTTGCGAGTCAGGTTGCCGTCAAAATCAGGCCCCAATCCATAGATCACCGTCGGATCGGTCTCAAGGCGCATATTGCTTTGCAGGCGTCGTACAAACACACCGGCAATGGTCGGGCGTTCACTGCCGACGCCGGTTTCTTTCTCAATGATAGAAGCCATGACC
>JAYYHP010000327.1:0-3815 GCA_036148335.1 Pseudomonadota bacterium | reverse complement strand
CTTCGACGGTCTGCAGGTACTGACCACAGATGTTGATGTTGTTGTCGGCGATAATGCTGTTGATTGCATTCATAACGCCAGGCACGTTTTTGTGGATGTGCAGGATACGGTGAACGTTCGGGTTGGATGGCAGGGCCACCTCTGGGAAGTTCACGGAAGAAGTAGTAGTACCGTTGTCGCTGTACTGAGCCAGCTTCTCGCCCACTTCTTTACCGATGTTTTCCTGAGCTTCCATGGTAGAACCGCCGACGTGTGGGGTCAGGATCACGTTGTCGAATTCACGTAGTGGCGTGACAAACTCTTCATCGTTAGAGCGTGGTTCAACAGGGAATACGTCGATGGCAGCGCCCAGCAGTTTCTTGCTGCGAACAGCCTCTGCCAGCGCGTCGATATCAACCACAGTACCGCGTGATGCGTTCAGCAGGATAGAACCCTGTTTCATCTCAGCGAACTGCTCTGGGCCCATCATCCACTTGGTCGCAGCGGTTTCTGGTACGTGCAGAGAAACGACATCGGCGATGTTCAGCAGTTCGTTCAGAGAACCGACCTGCTTAGCGTTACCGATTGGCAGTTTAGTGACGACGTCGTAGAAGTAGACTTCCATACCCATGCTTTCTGCCATGACAGACAGCTGCGTACCGATCGAACCGTAGCCCACGATACCCAGCTTTTTGCCGCGGATCTCGTAAGAGTTAACCGCAGACTTACTCCAGCCACCACGGTGACATTCGGCGTTTTTCGCCGGTACACCGCGCATCAGCATGATGATCTCAGCCAGTGACAGTTCGGCTACAGAACGGGTGTTGGAGTACGGTGCGTTGAATACTGCGATACCACGCTTGGTCGCAGCCTTCAGGTCCACCTGGTTAGTACCGATACAGAAGCAACCGACGGCGATCAGCTTCTCAGCTGCCGCGAAGATCTCTTCGGTCAGTTGGGTACGTGAACGAATGCCCACGAAGTGAGCGTCTTTGATGGCGGCTTTCAGCTCGTCATCCGGCAGCGAGGTTTTCAGGTACTCGATGTTGGTGTAGCCAGCGGCCTGCAGCGTGTCGAGAGCAGACTGGTGAACGCCTTCCAACAACAGGAACTTGATCTTGCTTTTATCCAGGGACGTATTTGCCATGGTGGTACCTATAATCAGTCAATAAGCAGTTTGATCCCGAAGCACCGGGTAGGTGGTCGGGCGAAGAGGCAAAACCCCTCCGAAAAATAAGGCGCGTATGCTAGCATAGACGGCTATTAAAGTGAGCCTCACTGGCGCAAAAGAGTCGCATTTCTACGCGAAGTTTGCTCAATTTGAGGTGAATACCATTCAACTCCCGGGTAACTCCATGACCACGTTGACACAAGACGCTCTGGTTGAGCAGCTTTCCGCCGTTGTTGGTGCCGACAAAGTGCGCACTGATGCCGATTCTCTTGAGACCTTTGGCAAGGACTGGACCAAGATCTATCCACCCAAGCCGACGGCGATTGTCTTTCCGAAAACCACTCAGCAGGTGGCGGACATCGTTAAGCTGGCGAACGAGCATAAGATTGCTCTG
Organism: Pseudomonadota bacterium; assembly: GCA_036148335.1. Classification (GTDB taxonomy): domain Bacteria; phylum Pseudomonadota; class Gammaproteobacteria; order Pseudomonadales; family Oceanobacteraceae; genus Thalassolituus. The sequence continues at coordinate 2,271 of JAYYHP010000327.1, read as the reverse complement.
GTGCCGTCCGGTGGTCGTACTGGGTTGAGTGCGGGTGCGGTGGCTGCCAATGGTGAAGTAGTGGTGGCGTTTGATTACATGAACCAGATCTCTGACTTCAACGCCACAGACCGTACGGTGAAGTGTGGTGCCGGTGTGATTACCGAGCAGCTGCAGACCTTCGCAGAGGAAAATGACCTGTTTTATCCGGTGGATTTCGCGTCTGCGGGCTCTAGCCAGATTGGCGGTAATATTTCGACCAACGCGGGTGGCATCAAAGTGATCCGCTGGGGCATGACCCGTGACTGGGTCGCGGGTATGACGGTCGTTACCGGTGAAGGCGAGATTCTTGAGCTGAACAAAGATCTGATGAAGAACAACACAGGCTACGATATGCGCCAGTTGTTCATCGGCGGTGAGGGTACATTGGGTTTTGTGACCGAAGCGACCATGCGCCTGACCCGTACGCCAAAGAATCTGACCGTATTGGTATTGGGTATCCCGGAACTGGACGATGTTATGAAGGTGTTGGGTCAGTTCCAGTCGACCATGGATCTGACCGCGTTTGAGTTTTTCTCAGACAAAGCGATGCAGAAAGTACTGGCCCGCGGCGATGTGCCAGCACCGTTTGAAACCAGCACGGATTTCTATGCGCTGATCGAATTTGAAGCCGTGACTGATGCCGATATGGATCAGGCCATGGTGCAGTTCGAGAAATGTATGGAAGAAGGTTGGGTCGTTGATGGTGTGATCAGCCAGAGCGAAACTCAGGCGGCGAACCTGTGGCGCCTGCGTGAAGACATTTCAGAAACTATCTCTGAATGGACGCCGTACAAAAACGACATCTCGGTTGTGGTTTCTAAAGTGCCGCCATTCCTGCGTGATATCGATGACATTGTGACGCGTGAGTACCCGGACTTCGAGATCATCTGGTTCGGTCACATCGGTGATGGCAACCTTCACCTCAACATTCTGAAACCTGATGATCTGGCGAAAGAAGACTTCTTTGAGCGCTGTGCCAAAGTATCGACCTGGGTATTTGAGATCGTTGAAAAGTACCAAGGCTCTGTGTCTGCCGAGCACGGTGTGGGGATGACCAAAAAACCATATCTTGAGTACACGCGTTCCGCTGCGGAAATCGCCTACATGCGCGCGGTGAAGAAAGTGTTTGATCCAAACAACATCATGAACCCGGGCAAGCTGATTGATGCGGAATAAGCCAATGTCAGTGAAGCGTGTCGGCAAGCTGGCTCCCAAGATGGTGGGCTTAATCTTCGCTATTGGGGCACCTATCGCGATGGCGGTCGAGTGGGCGGATGCCCCTTTGGCCGATTGTGAGGCGCTTGCGGTGGTGGAGTGTCGTGAGCAAGGACGTCAGCGCGAGGCTGATTGTCAGGATGCGTTGATGGAGCAGGCCCAGGAAGCTGAAGCTAGCCATCTCTACATTACTGACACGCGAGAGTTCTCCGTGCGAAAGCCAAGCCTGGCGGGTGGGCGCCAGTTGGTGGAGTACGTTGGCATGACTGCTACGGCTTATTCGTGTGCGGTAGAAGCTGAGACAAGTGCACTGCCGGAGACCTCTACCGTCGAGAAGCTCAAGCAGCTGAATCAAATGCGTGATGAAGCGCTGATCAGTGAAGATGAGTACCAGCGTCTGAGACGTCGCGTACTGGAAGCCTTCTGATCCGGAGCGGTTACTCTTCCGCTACGCAATGAGTGGCGGTTTGGAAAAGCATGAAAAAGCCTGACCAGCAATGGTCGGGCTTTTTTGTACTCAGAATAATTGCTCGGGAATAGCATTGGCCTCTGTACCGGAGTCATTACCCTGAAACGGTATGATCTCTGGCTGTCGGGCAAATTCAGTCGGGGCAGTTCCCTCTATAAAGTACTCAAACATGGCATTGCGCTGCCCCGGCGCAGCCAGCAAGCCACTCTCAGGATCAATTCGAACAGTGACAATGTCTTCGGGCAGGTCGAACTGGCGTTCGGGAATGCCAGACAGAGCGTCTTCCATGTAATCAATCCAGATTGGCAGAGCGGTAGTGCCCCCAGAGGCCCAGCGCCCCAGTGTACTTGGCTGGTCGAAACCGACCCAGACGGTCGCAACCAAATCTGGAGTGAAGCCTGAGAACCAGGCGTCTTTCTGGTCATTCGTGGTACCGGTTTTGCCTGCGAGGTCCTGGCGGCCAAGGCTTAGGGCCTTACGCCCAGTACCGCGCTTGATTACATCCTGCATCATGCTGACCGTCAGGTAGTGGTTACCAGGACTCATGATGCGTGATGCATAGCGGG
>JAYYHP010000326.1:0-2921 GCA_036148335.1 Pseudomonadota bacterium | reverse complement strand
AACTTCAACCATGCTGACGCGGGCTTCAAACTGCTCGCTCATGTTGCGAACGAAGTGTGGCCAATGCTCGGCACCCGGACTCAGTTCGTGCAGGTTAGAGAGCATCTGACAGCCGTTACACACACCCAGTGCGAAGGTGTCGTTACGCTCGAAGAAGGCTTTGAACTGGCCACGTGCCTGTTCGTTGAACAGGATAGATTTCGCCCAACCTTCACCGGCACCCAGTACGTCACCGTACGAGAAACCGCCACACGCCACGAGGCCACGGAAGCCTTCAAGCGTTACGCTGCCCGACAGGATGTCGCTCATGTGGACGTCGACAGTAGCGAAGCCAGCGCGATCAAAGGCGGCAGCCATTTCGATCTGGCCGTTCACGCCCTGCTCACGCAGGATCGCGACAAGCGGGCGTTCGTCACCGAGGTCAGACGTAATATCGTCATTGATATCGAAGGTCAGTTCGGCGTGGATACCCGGATCTTCAGCATCGAGCAGAGCATCAAACTCCTGCTTCGCGCAGTCGGCGTTGTCACGCAGCGCCTGCATTTCGTAGCTGGTCTGTGCCCACATGCGCTGCCAGGTCACGCGGCTTTCGCTGAGGAATTCTTCATCCTGGAAGCTGAAGGTAATCTGGTCATCGTCGTTGGTCGTGCCAATCACCTGAGTACAATCACCCAAGCCAGCCGCTTCAAACTGCGCCAGTACTTCTTCCAGATCATCACGCTTCACCTGCATGACGGCACCCAGCTCTTCTGCGAACAGGGCAGCGGCGAGTTCGTCCGTGCTGTCAGCCAGCAGGTCGAGCTTCACATCAATACCGCAGTGGCCAGCGAATGCCATCTCAGTCAGAGTCGCGAACAAACCACCGTCTGAACGGTCGTGGTACGCCAGCAGTTTGCGATCGGCGTTCAGGCCCTGAACCACAGCGAAGAAGGCTTTAAGGTCTTCTGCGTCATCCAGATCCGGCGCGGCATCACCGACACGGTTGAATACCTGTGCCAGACAAGAGGCACCCAGGCGGTTCTGACCACGACCCAAGTCAACCAGAATCAGGTCAGACGCTTCGTCGATGCGCTTCAGTTCTGGCGTCAGTACTTTGCGTGCATCAGACACGGGTGCGAAGCCAGTGATGATCAATGACATAGGCGCAGTAACCGCCTTGTCTTCTCCATTCTCATTCCAGCGGGTTTTCATCGACATGGAGTCTTTACCCACTGGGATCGTCACCTGCAGCTCTGGGCAGAGTTCCATACCCACGGCTTTCACGGTTTCGTAGAGTTTTTCATCTTCGCCGTCGTGGCCTGCGGCACACATCCAGTTGGCTGACATTTTGATGTCAGCCATTTTGTTGATTGGCGCGGCGGCGATGTTGGTAATGGCTTCTGCCACGGCCAGACGACCGGATGCCGGTGCATCGATCAGAGCCACTGGCGTACGCTCACCCATGGCCATGGCTTCACCGGCGTAGGTGTCGTAGGAGGCGGTCGTCACGGCAACATCTGCCACTGGCACCTGCCAAGGGCCAACAAACTGATCACGCGCAACGGTACCGGTAATCGAACGGTCACCAATGGTGATCAGGAAAGATTTACTCGCCACGGTAGGCAGCTTCAGTACGCGCTCGGCGGCGTCGGCCAGGTTAATGCCTGCCGATTCAAAGTTGTCTTCAATCGCTTTGCGAGTCGTCGCGTCGCGGTGCATACGCGGCGCTTTACCCAGCAGGACTTCAAGCGGCAGATCGACTGGGCTGTTGTCGAAGTGGCTGTCCGTCACAGTCAGGTGTTCTTCTTCGGTAGCGATACCCACAACGGCGTATGGGCAACGCTCACGAGCACAGATGGCGTCGAACGCCTCCATGTCTTCTTCCGCAACGGCCATCACGTAACGTTCCTGAGATTCGTTACACCAGATCGCCAGCGGGCTCATGCCCGGCTCATCGTTAGGTACGTTGCGCAGTTCGAACTTACCACCACGGCCGCCGTCAGAGACCAGCTCTGGGAAGGCGTTAGACAAACCGCCCGCACCGACGTCGTGGATAAAGGCGATGGGGTTGTCGTCGCCCAGCTGCCAGCAGCGGTCGATCACTTCCTGACAGCGACGTTCCATTTCTGGGTTTTCGCGCTGTACCGAGGCAAAGTCGAGGTCAGCATTCGACTGGCCAGAAGACATAGACGAGGCTGCGCCACCGCCCAGACCAATCTGCATCGCTGGGCCACCCAGTGCGATCAGACGAGCGCCGACCGGGATATCACCCTTCTGTACGTGCTCGTCACGGATGTTGCCGTAACCACCAGCAATCATAATTGGCTTGTGGTAACCACGAACTTCGCCGTCGTGCTGAAGTTCGAACGTACGGAAGTAACCGCACAGGTTCGGACGACCGAATTCGTTGTTGAACGCAGCGCCACCGATAGGACCTTCGATCATGATATCGAGGGCAGATACGATGCGATCCGGCTTGCCGTACTGGCTTTCCCATGGCTGTTCGAAGCCCGGAATTTTCAGGTCAGATACAGTGAAACCAGTCAGACCCGCTTTTGGCTTAGAGCCACGGCCTGTTGCGCCTTCGTCACGGATTTCACCACCAGAACCGGTTGCTGCACCTGAATGCGGCGCAATCGCGGTTGGGTGGTTGTGAGTCTCAACCTTCATCAGGATGTGCATATCTTCCTGATGGTAGCTGTACTGGCGCGCGCTGGCGTCGGTGTCAGGGTTCGGGAAGAAACGACCGGTGTGGTGACCACGGATCACCGAAGCGTTGTCTTTGTACGCCGACAGAATGTCTTCGCTGTAACACTCGTAGGTGTTTTTGATCATGGCGAACAGAGACTTGTCTTTGTCTTCGCCATCAATGGTCCAGCTAGCGTTAAAAATCTTGTGGCGGCAGTGTTCGGAGTTCGCCTGAGCGAACATCATCAGCTCTA
>JAYYHP010000325.1:0-2268 GCA_036148335.1 Pseudomonadota bacterium | reverse complement strand
TGATTGCATTCATGGCGGACTTCGCGAAACGTCACGGTTAACAGGGTTTATCATGAGTGAAGCACAGGAACTGGATCAGCTGCGTCAGCAAATTGATTCGCTGGATAAGCAGATTCAGGAACTGATTAATCAGCGTGCCCAGTGCGCCCAGAATGTTGCCGACGTGAAGCAGAAGTACGCGGCGCCGGGTGAAAAAGTGGTGTTCTACCGTCCTGAGCGTGAAGCGCAGGTGCTGCGCCGGGTGATGGAACGTAATGAAGGTCCGCTGCCGGGCGAGTCGATGGCACGACTGTTCCGTGAAATTATGTCGCAGTGCCTGGCGCTTGAAGAACCACTTCAGGTGGCGTACTTAGGCCCGGAAGGTACCTTTACTCAGCAGGCAGCGGTCAAGCACTTTGGCCATGCGGTAAATTGTCAGGGGCAGGTCTCCATTGCGGATGTCTTCCGTGAAGTCGCCAGTGGTGCTGCTCACTATGGTGTGGTTCCGGTTGAGAATTCGACGGAAGGCGTGGTCACGCACACTCTTGATAGCTTCTACGATTCTAATCTGCATATCTGCGGTGAGGTGACGTTACGTATTCATCACCATCTACTGATCAAAAGCGATGATCAGGAAATTGACCGTATTTATTCGCATGCTCAGTCGTTGGGTCAGTGTCGTCGTTGGTTGGATCAGAACTTCCCGGCCAATGTAGAGCGCATTGCCGTAAACTCTAACGCAGAAGCGGCACGTCGTGCTGCGGCGGAAGAAGGCGCAGCGGCCATTGCCGGTGAAGCGGCCGCTGAGCTTTACAATCTGACAGTGCGTAATGCCAACATTGAAGATCGCCCCGATAACACGACGCGCTTTTTGATCATTGGCCGTCAGGAGACGGGCCCAAGTGGCGAAGACAAAACCTCAATCATGGTGTCTAACCGTCATCAGCCGGGCTCTCTTTATCAGGTGTTGGCGCCGTTCCACGATGCTGGCGTTAACCTGACCCGTATTGAAACCCGCCCAGACCCATCGGGCACCTGGAATTATATTTTCTTTATTGATTTTGAAGGCCACTGCGAAGACGACGCAGCATCTGCGGTACTGAAAAAACTGCAGGATATTGCCGTCGATTACAAAGTGCTGGGTTCTTACCCTCGTGCCGTGCTCTGATTGCGTTTTCTGATAGAGGTTATAAACAGTGGCTGTAAATTTTTCTGAGTTGGCGGTTGAAGGCGTTCGCTCACTGCGACCTTACCAGCCGGGCAAGCCGATCGATGAGTTGGCGCGAGAGCTTGGTCTCAATGAAGCCGACATCGTAAAACTCGCCAGTAACGAAAATCCATTGGGTCCAAGCCCGAAAGCGCTTGAGGCGATTAAGGCCGAGCTGGCCGACCTGACTCGCTACCCGGATGGCGCCGGTTTCGTACTGAAAAAGACCCTAAGCGAAAAGCTGTCGATTACTCTTGAACAGATTACTTTGGGCAATGGCTCTAGTGATATTCTCGATTTTATCGTGCGGGTGTTTGTGAACGACGGCGATAACGTGGTCTTTTCTCAACACGCATTCGCAATCTATGGGCTGGTCGCCAAAATGGTGGGCGCAGAAAGCATTGTGACCCCAGCCAAAGAGTATGGCCACGATCTTGAGGCGATGGCTGCCGCCATTAATGATCGTACTCGCATTGTGTTTGTGACCAATCCAAATAACCCGACCGGCACCTGGAACACCCGCGATGAGCTGGTGAACTTCCTGAACGCAGTGCCTGCGCATGTGATTGTGCTGCTTGATGAAGCGTATTTCGAATACGTGCATGAAGCCGATTACCCGGACGGTATTAGCCTGTTAAAGGATTATCCGAACCTGGTTGTAACCCGGACTTTTTCGAAAGCGTACGGGCTGGCGTCATTGCGTGTGGGTTATGGTGTGTCCAGCCCAGAGTTGGCGGACTTGATGAATCGTGTTCGTCCTCCGTTTAACGTGGATTCTTTTGCACTGGCTGCCGCTAATGCGACTCTCCTTGATGAGGAGTACGTCAAAGAAAGCATCGCGCTTAACGATGCTGGAATGGCTTACCTGACCGTTGAGTTTGATTCACTGGGGCTGGCGTTTATTCCGTCGGTGGGTAACTTCATCAGCTTTAAAGTGCCGGATGGCGTCAATGCCATGGACGTGTACAACGGTTTGCTGCGCGAGGGCGTGATTGTTCGTCCGGTGGCAAACTATGAGATGCCAGAGTATCTGCGCGTGTCCATTGGTACTGAGGCTGAAAATAAGGCCTTTATTAGCGCAC
>JAYYHP010000324.1:0-7246 GCA_036148335.1 Pseudomonadota bacterium | reverse complement strand
CAGGACCGCATTCACTTTGATACGCTCAAAGCCCACTTGCTGTGCCTGTTCAATGCCGGTCAGCAGGTCGTTCAGGCGGTCGTGTCCGGTAATGGCCTGAAACTGGCGCGGGTCGAGGCTATCGATGCTGACGTTCAGGGAATCCAGCCCAGCCTCCAGCCACTGCGGTAAAAACTGCGGAAGTTTCCAGCCATTGGTGGTGATGGCGACCTGTTCGATGCCTGGGGTTTGTTTCAGGATGCGGATGATCTCAACCAGATCCCGGCGCACGGAGGGTTCTCCGCCAGTGATGCGGATTTTACGAGTACCCAAGCGGGCGAAAATATGGGCGATGCGAGCAATTTCATCCAGATCGAGCGGGCTCGAGTCATCGTTGCACTGGTAGCCGTCGGGCAGGCAATAGTTGCAACGGAAATTGCAGACATCAGTGATCGACAGGCGCAGATAAGTGAGACGCCGGCCGAACGCGTCTTGCAATGTCATAGGTACACCTTTCCAAGCACGGGAGGCCCGACGGTTTCCCATCGAACCCGGCGAATCTCGCCATCGGGCGGTTCGCGGCCCGGACTCCGTGTCTGTCCGAATGCCGGTGAAAGCATCAGGAGAGAGGTAGGAGGTCGGGCTTCGGCGTATGTAAAAAATCAGTACATAGTCTACGCGGTGCGACATAGCACAGCAATTGGCCACAGCGTCGAGCCGGTTGTTAAGGACAATGTCAGCTTTTTGTAATGTCGCCTATGGACAGTCTGCGTAGAGCTTTGTACTCTGCGCCCACAACAACAAGATCCAGGGCCGGATCCGCAGTGCTCTGGAATCATTCTTCAGCAAGGAGCCTGCTATGCCACGCTTTAATTCCGCCATGGACACCGCCGCCCGTTTTGGCGAAATCCCATTCGTTGAGTTCACTCAGGAACTGATCACCGGTATTTTCGATTCACTGGTCGAAGCCCACATTTTGCAGATGGAAGAGTACGCCGAGTTTGTTCAGACACTGACTCAGGATCTGTCTTCTTACATCAATAACACCAATGACGGTGTGAGCTTTGAAGAAATCACTGACTTCGTCCTCAAGTACGAACTGCCGCAAATTCCAGAAGCTCAGCTGGAAGCCGCATTAGATGCGCTGCAGCCACCGGCGGCGGGTGCTGCGCCAACCACCACAGGCGCACCAGCCACCACCGACACCTGGTGGGGCGGCCTGATCAATGCGCTGGCACCGGCGGTGGATTCTCTGGTCGATAAAATCGAAGACCCAAGCGATCACACCGATCTGCAGGCCATGCAGGCATACAACGATGCGGTACTGGCAGGTAACGCGGCAACCATGCCGAACTACAACGAGATCACCTCCAGCATCGCTAAGCTGATCAGCTCTAACAAGTACTCGCTGCTTCAGAATCTGGCGCAGCAGGGCATGATGCGACTGGTCGTGACCGACGGTGAGATTGAAACCAAGCTGACTTTCTCGACGTGGCAGGAAGACGAAAACACCTTCCAGCGTAAAACCCGCTCGAAAGCGCGCGAAGCGACCAAAACCAAACTGCGTCGCGGCTCTCTGGGCGCCTACAAAAAAGCACGTAAGCGCATCAAGACCCGTAACGTGACGGTCAACACGGCTAAGAGCTACCACCGCGACACGTCGGGCACTAAAGTTGATATCTTTGGTCGCGTGATGATCCGTTTCAAAACCGATTACTCGCCACTGAACGGATAAGCGCGTGACTGATTACACCCACGTTGCCCTCGGATTCTCTGAATTCGTGGGCCAGCTTCTGACGGAAACGTTTGAAGCAACGCTCAACGCCCAGCAGTACCAGCTCAGCCGTTACGCTGAGCTGGAGGCCATGGCTGACCTTCCTGATGACGAGTTCCGTCTGCGCTACGTCGATCCGCAGGCCATTCTGAATCGAGAAATCGCTTATGCCGGAGCGCCCATCGCCCGTCAGATGGAAGTTCCGGATTCGCGTCAGGATCTGATACTGGAACTGACCGAAGAGTACGAAGCTCAGTCGGTGATTTTTAAAAACCGCCTGACGAACTACGGCTTTGAAGCGCTGCGTGAAGTGATTGATGGCCAGATTGTGCAGGAGCAGAAAAGTCAGTTACGTGCGCTGTTAGCCAGAATGGAACAGGCGCGGCTTGTCGTAGACAGCGGTGAGATTACCGCGCGCCTGACGCTGAATAGCGTGTTTCAGTCACCGACAAGTAGCGACGATGCCGCCTTGCCAGAGGGTGCCAATGTGAAATCGGCAGCGCTGATGTCAGGCACTACGGATAATACTGGTGATCAGCAAGGTACAAAAAGCGCGGCGGAAGACTCAGGTTCTGAGACCAAGGCCAACACCAAGGCGATGGCAAGGATGGCAATAGAGCCCGCCCGTCTGGCGGCTGAGGCTGTGTTGAATAGCCCGAAAGTGCCCACGGATGGCAGTGCGATTGACGGAGGCTCTGTCGATCCTGCGCCAAAAGTACCGGTGGATTCCGCGCCTATTGATTCCGGATCAGTAACCCCTGAGCCTAAATTGCCCGGCAGTGACACCGTCAGTGGAACGAAAGAGCGCTACGACGGCATTAAGATGCTGGAAGACCCGATCAGCAAAGAGACAACCCTGCTATTCGATAAAGAAGTCCTCGATAAAGCGGTGAACTCAGGCTCTGATGCACCGGTGCGCATCACCGCTAAGCCGGTGAATAGCTCGGCGACCAGTGCCGTGTTCAGTGAAGTCACGATACGCTTTAAAACCGTATGAGTGATGGGCCGGTGGCGGGCATTACCCCGGAGGAACTGCCTCAGGTCTGGCGCGCTGAGTTTCAGCAATTGCGCCAGGCACTGGCGCATCTGCCGCGGATGATGCTCGAGGTCGAAGTACGGTCTCGTGGTGAGGCGCAGGATACTTCGGATTCGATGCCCGTGCGATTAACGCTTGAAGTGGGCGGCGGTCGCTGGCGGTTTATGTGCTTTTACACCAGCGCCTAACGCTGAGAAATAGGCCGCGAATGCACGATTACTGCGCAGACGCTGCTCACCTTGCGGGTACAAACCCAACTCCGCCTCTTCTGATTGCTTGGTGCCTTTGACCAGAAAGTTATTCTTAATCGCGGCATCCTGCACAAAAGCCTCAAAGGCGCGTGCGCACATTTCTTCTGGCTGCGAGTAATAGAGAATATTGTGGCGTTTGTCCTGCACGGCGGATGCCCGAAACTGTGGGCTCGGAGATTCGCCGTCATCATCCAGCATGACGCTGCGAAAACAGGTAAACAGCAGGTCGTTAATACGATGCGCCGCTGGTGTGGCATCGCCCAGCCAGGCCGATGAGGCAAAGCAACGCGCGGGCAAATCCATAAAGGCGTGCTGACCAATATAATGGTCGAACGCATGAAACCACTCATGGGCAATGCTGCCCGGACCGGCGTTCTTCGCTAGGGCAAACACGCGCTCGGCGGGGCTGTAGTGTGCCGCAACGCCGGGACGTCCTCCGGTGCCATAGTGCAGCGCCAGCGATCCTCGCAATGAAATCACGCCTTCCGGCACTCCAAGGATCTGCATCAAGTCACACAGAGCGTCGTAGAAATGAACGGCTGAGGCCTCCTGCTCGCGTTGGGTAACCCAGCCGCCAATTTTGATGCCGTAAAAATCAAAGCGATCACGGACTTCACGAAACGAAATGTATTCGTCGTCAGAGCGATGTTTCGGGCCGCGGCGGTATGGTTCAAACATGCGCCTATGGTAAGGGAGTGACCCGGCCAGTCCAAGCCTTGTACAATGTTTGCCCAAGATTGGAGGGGACGTGATGCCTCAGTCAAACCTGTCAGCGGAGACACCCAGTATGCCGCAGCGACTCAATGAAGCCGATATCTCACGCATTATTGAAATGGCGTGGGAGGATCGTACGCCTTTTGAAGCCATTGAAACCCTGTACGGCCTCAATGAAAGCGCCGTGATTCAACTGATGCGTAAAGAGATGAAGGCGTCGTCATTTCGACTGTGGCGCAAGCGCATGAGTGGCCGCACTACCAAGCACGCGGCGATTCGTCATCCGGACATCAGCCGCGGTTATTGCGCCACCCAGTACAAGCATCGTTGATGTTTGTCGACTTGCGGTGAGTGACTGGTAACCGCATCTATTTTACACCGGCAGCCCACTTTCCTTTATGGGAACGAAGTGGTGATAATAGCGGTGAAACGCAGCAAGTCATTGAGACGGAGCACGCATGACATCACTGACCTGGCCGCAGCGGCTGAGTCGTTTTTTACCGACACTCCTGATCGCTTGGGCGCCAGTGGCGCTCGCGGGTGAGCATGATCACCACTCTCATGATCATCATTCGCACGGCCATCAATCGCAGGACCACAGCAATCATGCGGGGCACGACTATGATGGCTCTGGGCATGAGAACGCGGCTCATGATGATGCCGGGCACGAGTCGCATCAGCATGTCGGCGAGCACCATGGTGCGCACATGCACGGCGTTGGTCATTTGAATATCGCTGTCGACGGACCTCAGGTGATGATCTACCTGCAAACGCCAGCAGCGGACATCGTTGGCTTCGAATATGCGCCGACTAACGCAGACGAGCGATTGGCGCTGTCCACGGCTTACAGCACCCTGAATGCCGCCGCTGAGTTATTTCATTTTGTCGGGGTAGACTGTTCGGTGGCGGGGGGTTCTGGTGTTGAGGTGCCAGTGAGCGAGCAATCGGGCAATAATGCTGCGGCGTATTCCGACATCGTTGCCGAGTACACCTTTGTCTGTGCTGATGAGCCAGCGACCGCCGTCGACGTGCATTTGTTTGAGGCGTTTCCTGAATTACAGGTGCTCAAAACCGTGTGGTTGCGCGAGGTTAACGGCGACTTCAGCCAAGGTGTACTTGAGCTGCAGCACCAACGTGCGACAGTCTCCTTCTAATGCACAGCCCTGTGTGACATTTTACTTTATGGTTGTCAGTCGGACGTCCAACAAGCGGTCGCTGGACACTAAAAAGTCCAGCGAACTCCCAACCGAAGGTCGCGGCCCGGCAGTGGCGCCGCACGCTTGAGGTAGGACACATGATTGACGGCGTACTGATCGGTGAGATTGTTGCCGTCCAGCGTGAAGGTCAGCTCGGACTCTTGCAAGGTAAGCAAGTAACCCACCGATGCGTTCAGCATCAGGTAGCCCTCAGAATTGCTTTCGTTTTCAGCTGTGTTGCTCTGGCTCGCTACTGCGCGCAATTCAGTACGGGCTTCCCACTGATGATTGCCCCACTCGAGGCCAGCTAACAGGCTGGCTGGTGGCGTACGCGGCAGGTTGCCGCCATCGTTCAGGCGTGCGCGGACAACGTCGGCACTGATGTCCAGTGACCAATGCATCGACAGCGAGTGCGCCCAGCTGGCTTCGGCACCGATGAAGTTGGCGTCGGCTTGCTCGTGGCGATAGACATCATTGCCATGGAAAGGGTCGGTCTCGGCTTTGAGGTCGTTGTAGATGAAGTCGTCAAACTGGTAGTAGTAGGTGGCAACACGGAACTCGTTGTCGTCTGAATTCCAGATCCAGTTGAGGTCGAGGGTATAGGCGGTTTCTACGCCGAGGTCTGGGTTGTCCAGCTGAAACGCAAAGGTCGCGTGATGATCGCCATTCCAGAATAACTCGGGCGCTTCCGGGGCGCGTTGTGCGCGAGCCAGACTGATGCCGATACGCTGGCGGTCATCCAGCAACCAGGTGCTGGCGGCGGATAAGGTCACTGGCGTAAAAGTGTAATCGTCGTAGTAGCTTTGATCCTGACGCCATACCGGGCTGATCGACGTTGGGTCTGCAGAGATGGTGATCTGATCAATACGCGCTCCTAATTCGATCGAGCCGAAGTCCGTGTCACGGTGCTCCACCAGAAACAGCCCCCATTGCTGCGTGATGGTCAGTGGCATGGGGGTGTCGTGCGCGTACAGGTCACCATTACGTTCGCTGTTTTCCAGGTTGAAGCCGATGCTACCGTCCCACTCGCCGGTGTTGGACGGGATACCATCACAGCCGTCGTGATCGTGGCAAAGCTTCAGATCCTGATGGCTGTATTGCAATCCGGCGTGGCCATGCCAGCCAGCGATGTCGGCATGACGCAGGCGCGTGACGAACTCCCAGGTCGCTTTATCGAAGACGCCAATATCGACGAAGGGCAGGTTGGGGTTGTCATTACGATGGCCGGTTTCGGCGTGTTCGTAATCGTTGTAGGTAATTTCGGTGCGCCACTCCTCGAGCAAACCGCTCATGGGTGTCCAGGCGCCTTTGAGGTCGTAGCGGATTTGTTCTGGGGTGACCCGGAAGCTCTCATCATCGAGATTCGGCACGGCGTAATCGTAAGACAGCGTGCTGATCGAGCCGCCCACAAATCCGTCGCGGCCATTCGCCCAGCTCACGCCTACGGCACCGCCGTAACCTGAGGTGTCGCTGTTCTCAATTGTGCCGGAGTTGTTGCCGGCAGGGACGTCGCCCTGTTGGCCACTGCGGTAATCGGACGACTGACGGGTAAAGCCATCTAAGTGCAGATTCCAGTGGCCTTTTCCCATATCGACGGTGGCTTCGAGGTGTTGGCCATCGTCGACGGTCGACTGCTTGGCCGATACCTGTCCATTGACGCCCGGCACAATGAGTTCATGGATACGGCCATCAATAACGTTCACCACACCGCCGATGGCGCCGCCGCCGTAGAGCAGGGTGGCTGGGCCGTAAACAATTTCAATTTGCTCGCCGGCACTGGGTTCCGCCATGGGGCTGTGATCCGAACTCATGGCCGACAGGTCGGCTGAATCGGTGCCGTTTTGCAGAATTTTGACCCGGCTGCCACTCAAGCCTCGAATCACCGGGCGACCTACGCCGGCACCGAAGGCGGCGTTGGATACACCGGGGATGCTTTCCAGCAGCGTGCCGAGGTTATCTCCGGCATTTTTATCGATATCGTCACTGCCCAGTACCGTGACCGGTTGCGCGGTATCGAACACAGAGCGATCACCGCCAGCGGTAACGACTAAGGTATCGAGTGAGGCTTCGGAATGCTTTTCAAGCGGCGCGGCAGCAACGGGTGTGGCGACGCTGATGATGCTTAACGCCAGTAACGAATAACGAAAACGCATGGTTCACCTGAGATTGGCAGCTGGATATCTGAGAGTGGATCAGCCCTTTGATAATGAATCAGTCGGGGCTGTCGGGGCGGCGATTATAAACGCGAAACGCCCGGGTGCGAGACCCGGGCGTGGTTACATGCAGCTTAGTAAGC
>JAYYHP010000323.1:0-6044 GCA_036148335.1 Pseudomonadota bacterium | reverse complement strand
TGCCGCGCACGGTTTCCAACCCCCACGATGCGGTTATGTTGTTGGGCTTTTCAACTTTGCGCACTATGGTGCTTGCGTCTGGCGTGACCGGAGCATTCAGCAAAATTGAAGGCTTCGATCAGAATCGCTTCTGGAAAAACTCGTTTGCTATTGCAGAGATGTCGAAGTGGATCGCCGGCTACGTTAACGATGTCGATAAGGAAACCGCCTTCACCTGCGGCATGATGCATACCGTAGGTAGCTTACTGATTCGTATGTTCTTCAACGACATTGCACTGGAACTGGATCAGGCCGAAGCGGCGGGCGATAAAAAGCGTCACCAGCTGGAGACCGAGCGTCTGGAATACAACTACGCCGATGTCGGTGCCGAATTGGCCAAACGTTGGAAATTCCCAGAAATCATTCAGCACGCCATTGCTGGCCAATATCACCCGGATACCGACGGTGAATACAGCAAAGAGGCAGGCATTATTTATATCGCCAAGTATCTGAAACGCGCTCACGATGAGAACATGCCTGAAGACGATATTGTCTCGGGTTTCCCACTCGCAGTGGCAGAGAAGATTGGTATGGATGTCAGCCGTGCTTATAAAGACCTGGCCATGCTCGGCGAGCTGCAGTCCGGTCTGGATGGTTTGCTCGAATAATTCAGGCGAACCATTCCTGGCTATAACGGGTACGCACTTCGGCCGAACGGCGCAGTGCGGCTCCCGTTAAGGCATCCAGCTGACGCAGCCGTGGCAAGAGTCCGGTGTCGTTAGCCAGCTGAATGGCCAACCCTGGCCGCGCATTCAGCTCCAACAGCAGTGGCCCACGGTCACGATCAATCACGATATCAATGCCCAGATACCCCAATCCCGTTACGTCATAGCACTGCGCCGCTAATTCCAGCAAACGCTGCCAGTCCGGAATCTCCAGATCGGCAAGACACTTCCCGCTGTCCGGATGGTGCGTTAGAGAACGACCGTGTTGTACGGCACTGATGGCTTTACCTGTGGCCATATTCAATCCCACACCAACGGCCCCTTGGTGCAGATTCGCTTTACCGTCCGAGGCATGCGTCGATAAACGCACCATGGCCATCACCGGATAACCACGACAAACGATCACACGGATATCAGGCACGCCCTCTACTGTGAACCCGTCAAAATGCGAAGTGGGACGAATTAAATCTTCGATTAGTGCCACGTCGGCGGCTCCCGCCAACGAGTACAATCCCGATTGAATATTCGCCACATGGCGGGTCAGATCAGCACGCGACACACGCGCGCCACTGGCTTTAATAAATTCGTCACCGTCGCGCTGAGTCACCACCAGAATGCCTTTGCCGCCGCTCCCTTTTGCAGGTTTGATAGCAAAGCCAGACGTATGCGCCACCAAATCGGCGGCCCGCGCCACTTGTGATTGGGTTTCAACCACACCGATAAGATTCGCCATGGGTATACCGGCATCGGCTAAGGTTTCACGCGTTTTTAATTTGTTATCCACCAGAGGAAACAGCGAACGCGGATTATAGCGGGCGATGTATTGGCGGTTGCGCTGGTTAATACCCAGAATGCCCCGCCGCGCCAGTGTCCAGGGAGAAATTAGATAACGCATCAGCGTTTTAATACCGCAAACCGATGCAGTTCAAACAGGCGGTAACCCGTATAAGAGCCGAGCAATAAAATCAGGGCCAGAATCACAAACTGTACGCCCATAAAATTAAAGGTCAGATGCTGTACTAACGGGTGTTGCATGGCACCGTACGCCAGCACCGCCGTGAGCAGACTGCCGCCGCCCTGAATCATGACTTCGCGACCGCCTTCTTCTTCCCAAAGAATGGACATCCTTTCAATGGTCCAGGCAAGAATAATCATCGGGAAAAACATAATCTTCAGACCTTCCGTCAGGCCCAATTTATAAGACAACACGCTGAACACACTGATGATGGCAATGACGGTCATAATGACCGCAGATATTCGCGCCACCAGTAATAAATTCAGTCGCGATAAGTAACTACGCACCAGTAAGCCAGTGCCCACGACGAGAATAAAGCCGACGATGCCAGTACCTAAGGAGGTTTGCATAAATGCAATGGCGATCAATACCGGCATAAAGGTGCCTGAGGTGCGGATACCGATCACGATACGCAACAGACATACCACCAAGGCTCCGACCGGCAGCAATAAAATGCTTTTAAACATGGCCTGCTCTTCCACGGGCAGACTGTGAATCGAAAAGTTCAGCAAGGACTGCTGCACCGGCAAACTGTCATTAAGTGCGCTGTAAGTGGATTCCTCACGACGCAACATAGAGAAACGAATACGAGAGTCGTAGCCACCAATCACATCCAGCACGGGCGCACCGCGCTGCTCCCAGAGCATCATGGGAACATCGCCGTTCTCAGAGGCGACTGAAAATACCTGACTGTCGTCGCCATCCCAGACACGCAACAAAGGCGTTAATTGCTGACGACGGCGGCCGTCGCGCAACTCCAGCCCAAAGACCACGCTGGCGGCAATATTGGCGTGGTTCAACATCTCCGCCAATAAATACGGTAAGCGTCCAGCATAAGCACGACGCAGCAACAGCACATGCTGCGGCGCATCGACTTCATTCACGCGTTTAATCAGCTCCCGGGCAAGGCTGTAATGATCCGCAGAAGCGGCATACGCATCGGCAAAAATACTGTCCACCGCCGTGCGATAGGGTTCCTGCCAGTCGGGGCGAAATAGCTTCGGAGGTGCGACTTCTTCGGCGGCATTAAACGTCGATTCTAATAAATCCGTCTGGTAATAGAGCTGTTGGCGACCGGATGCATGACGAATGGCCCACACCGCTCGCGGGTCGTTCCCCTCGGTGAAATTCAGGCCATAACCGGGAGACGCACCGGACTGGCGCAATAACGTAAAACCGGGCTGATCCGACGGGCGCGCCATGGACACTTTGACCGGACCATCGTCAGCCATAAACTCGACCCGAGCTTCTACGGACCAGACGGTCTGAGTCTCGCCATGAATTAACGGGACTTCATACACCCAGTGGCGATGTAAGATCAGCGCAATACCAACCACCAACAAGCCGACAATTAACGCCCAAAAGTTGATTCCGGCACGAGTCATCAAGGAGCTACCTTTTCTGCACGCGGCTGAGCAAATTCACGACCAACATCAACGACAGCAATGTCCTTCAAAAATGAACGCCCCAACAGCACGGGGTACGACATCCGGGTACGGTCGGCGAGGGTAAATTCGACGTCCTGATAGACCTCTTTGCCCAAACGCACATCAAAGGCCACTACCGCACGACGATCAATATCGTCAAACGACGCCTGACGAATACGCACACTGCGTTTTAGTGGCGCTTCAAGGCGCACGTCGGTTTTGGCATCCCCGGTATCGAGATCGAAGGCCACCCAGCGTTTACCATCGCGTTCAAAACGCACGATATTGGTCGCACTGATGGACGAGGTTTCGGCCCCGGTATCGACGCGCGCCGTCAGGTATTGCCCCGGCGGGGTCATAAACACCCACTCGGTCGACCCCACCAGAATTTTGTTATCCAACACAGGAACAGGCGTCGCGGGAATGGCAGGACAAGGGCGAGCGGGCACCACGCTGCGTGCCACCTGCTTGCTGCTGATATCACTCAAAGATTGCGTCTGACCATCCAGCACCAGTGCCTGCGCCGCTAAGGCAGCTTCAATGCGGTCCAGTTGCAACGGCAGTGTTTGCTGCGGCTGACACGCCTGAGCCACCTGGGCTTCAATGGCTTCCAGCGTCACTGCCCGATGGTCCGGCCCCGGCCAATGAGAACATCCGGCCAATAACGTCACAGACAACGCCGCTGATAACACCACGATTGACGCCAAAGACAGACCAGATTCAGTCGCATGCCAACGCATACTCTCTCCCGAAAAAACACAGTGGCGGCATTAAAGCACAGAAGCAAAGCCCGACGGAATGACCTCAGCGGCTGCCGACCTCAAAGGAGCCATCTGAGTGAAAACGAGCCACCTGAAGGCGCCGTTTGCCCAACAATAATGGCCCATCATCGTAGAACAGAAAGTTCTTCCAACACTGGCGAAAGGTCTTCCAGCTGGTACGAATCACGTTATGGCAGTCGTAACAGAAAAATACCTGGGTATTGTCTTCCCAATCGTTAAACACCAGCTCTTCCGGAAGCTCTGGGTCGTCCGACTCCCACAGTGCCTGCCACTTCCCCTGGGTATGCCAGACGTCTGCTTGACTGGGCCAGTCATCACTCAGGAAATGCTCGGCATGCGTGGCCTCAGCACTGATGTGCTGTTTCCAGTAACGTAGAGCATCGGCTTCACTCAAGGGCTGAATATCAGCCATTAACTCCGCTGGCACCGGCATCTCACGATGGCGAAAAATCCAACCTTGTGGGTAGTCATCCAGAGTTTGAAATTCCATGGTGCTGCTCCGTTAAAAAGTGAGGGTTCTGACATCGCCAACAACATCACTAGCGACATCGCCAGCGGCTATGAAGTAGGCCAGTTGAGTCATGATACAAAAACGCCGCCACAGGCATCCCCGCAGCGGCGCAGTCTGACCAAGCGTCAGATCAATGGTCGAACGTGTGCTCGGCAATAAACTGCTGCACGGTTTCGAGATCCGACGGCAGTACCGTCAGACGCTCTTCGCGTTCCATCAGATCTTTGAGGTGGTGAGGCAGTTCTGGCATATCGTAGCCGGCACGCTGCACCGCATCTTCGAACTTCACCGGGTGAGCCGTACCCAGCGTGATCATTGGGATGTTCGGGTTACGACGACACTCGCGCGCCGCTTTCACACCGATTGCCGTGTGCGGGTCGAGCAGGTAGCCGCTCTCTTCAAACACAGTTTTCATCACTTCAACCGTGGTGGCTTCGTCGACGGCCAGACTGTCGAACAATTCACGGGCTTTCGCCAGCTTGTCTTCGTCCAGAGAGACAACGTCATCACGGGCGTTCATCTTCGCCATCAGACCCGCCAGCTTGGCGCCGTCACGATCGTACAGGTCGAACAACAGACGTTCGAAGTTGCTGGATACCGCGATATCCATCGAAGGCGTAATGGTGTGCTTCAGTGAACGTACTTCGTACTGGTTTTTGCTCATCAGGCGATGCAGTACATCGTTGCTGTTAGTGGCAATCACCAGCTGCTCAATCGGCAGGCCCATCTTACGCGCCATGTAGCCCGCGAAAATGTCACCGAAGTTACCGGTCGGCACCGAGTACGCCATCGGACGCAGTGGGCCACCCAGGTTCAGACTGGAATAGAAGTAGTAAACGATCTGAGCCATGATGCGCGCCCAGTTGATGCTGTTTACCGCCACCAGCTTACGCTCACCACGCAGGAAGCTCTGATCGCCGAAGCTGGCTTTGACCATGTCCTGCGCTTCGTCGAAGTTGCCTTCAATCGCGATGTTATAAATGTTATCGCCCTGCACCGTGGTCATCTGGCGACGCTGCACCTCAGACACGTTACCGTGCGGATGCAGAATAAAAATATCCACGTTGTCGCACGCTTTGGTGCCTTCAATCGCCGCCGAGCCAGTGTCACCGGACGTCGCACCCATGATGACGACTTTCTCCTGACGACGCTCAAGCACGTAATCCAGCAGACGACCCAGCAGTTGCAAAGCAAAGTCTTTGAACGCCAGTGTTGGGCCATGGAACAGCTCCAGCACGTACTCGTTGTTGTCCAGCTGCTGCAGCGGCGCAATGGCCTTGTGGCCAAAGTTGCTGTTGTTGTAAACCGCCTCGAGCATGCCTTTCAGGGCATCCGCATCGACACAGCCTTCTACGAACGGGTAAATCACCTTGTGCGCCAGTTCGGTGTACGGCAGGTCACGCCAGGATTGAATCTCCTCCAGCGAGTACTGAGGTACGTCTTTCGGTACATACAGACCGCCGTCAGCCGCCAGGCCCGTCAGCAGAACATCTTCAAACGTAAGTTCCGGCGCGTTACCGCGCGTGGAGATATATTTCATCATGGTCGATTAACCCAAACTGGTGCTCGAAAAAATGCGCGTAGTTTACATGCTTTGCCACGGCG
>JAYYHP010000322.1:0-2421 GCA_036148335.1 Pseudomonadota bacterium | reverse complement strand
CGATGACGACGATAACGACGGTGTAAATGACGATCAGGACGCGTTCCCGAATGATCCGAATGAAGATACGGATACTGACGGTGATGGCACGGGCAACAATGCTGATAACGACGACGATAATGACGGTTACACCGATCAGGATGAAATCGATAACGGCACAGACCCACTGGATCCGAACGATACCCCTGCGGATAATGACGGTGATGGCGTATCTGACGTCAATGACAACGACGATGATAACGACGGTGTAAATGACGATCAGGACGCGTTCCCGAATGATCCGAATGAAGACACGGACACCGACGGTGACGGCACGGGCAACAATGCTGATAACGACGACGACAATGACGGTTACACCGATCAGGACGAAATCGATAACGGCACGGACCCACTGGATCCGAACGATACCCCTGCGGATAACGACGGTGATGGTGTATCGGACGTCAACGACGATGACGACGATAATGACGGCGTGAACGACGAAGATGACGCATTCCCGAATGACGAGACTGAGTCAGAAGACACAGATGGCGATGGGGTTGGTAACAATACCGATACTGACGACGATGGTGATGGTTATTCTGATGAAGACGAAGCTCAGAATGGTACTGATCCGCTAGATCCGAATGACACGCCAGCTGACAACGACGGTGACGGCGTATCGGATATCAATGACGACGACGATGACAACGACGGCGTTTCTGATGAGGATGAAGTGGCTGTTGGAACAGATCCAAATAACCCGGATTCAGATGGCGATGGCGTCGATGACGGCACTGAAATTGGTGACGTAAACAACCCGAATGACGAAGACGGTGACGGCAATCCAGACGCGCTCGACAATGCGAACGATACCGACCGGGATGGCTTATCGAACTATCTCGAAAGTCTGATTGATTCAGATCCTGAGTCGCGTGACAGTGACGGTGATAGCTATCGTGACTACGAAGAAATCGCTGTGGTGCTATCGGGTGAAGATGTCGACGAAGACGGCATTGACGATGCACTTGATGCCAGCGTTATTGGTGCGCCAGATCAAAACGGTGATGGCGTTGCTGACTTCGCAATTGCTGATGTTGATGGAGATGGCATCCCTAATCTGTTGGATACGGACAGCGATAACGATGGTATTGACGATATCAACGAGACTCTGGCTGATGCCGACAGCGATGGTATCCCGGATCTGATTGACCCAGTGTCTGCAATTGGCGGTGGCGACAGTGATGGTGATTACATCCCTGATGCGATTGAGTGTTGCTTTGATACGGATCGCGATGGCCAGCCTGATTACATGCAGACTGACAGTGACAGTGATTTCATTGACGATGTGCTTGAGGCGGGTATCAGCGGTAACGATACGGACCTGGATGGATATGACGACACCTACGACGCAGACGTTGATGGTGACGGTAACATCGATAATGGACCGGATGGCGATCTCGATGGCCTGAATGATTTCTGGCTACCGATTGATTCTGATGGAGACGGTTTACCGGATTACCGCGATACCGATAGTGACAACGACGGCATTCCGGATGAAGAGGAATCTGGTTACGGCGCCTTCCCAGATCGTGATACCGATGGCGATGGCATACCTGACCGGGTTGACGGCGACAATGGTGCCGCTGGCGAATCGGGTGGCGACAGCGATGGCGATGGCATCAGTGATGAAGAGGAATGTGCCGCGGGTTACCCGAACTGTGAAGACAGTGATGATGACGGTATTCCGGACTACCTCGACGACAAGGATGACAGCGTTGATCAGGCACCGGGTAATACCGATACTGACAACGATGGTCTGAGCGATGAAGATGAAGCCGCGTTGGGTACCGATCCTGAGAATGCCGATTCAGATAATGATGGTGTGTCCGATGGTGATGAGGTGGCAGCGGGCACAGATCCTCTTAATCCTGATTCGGATGGAGATGGTATTGAAGACGGTGAAGAAAATACCGACAGCAACAATAATGGAGTGGTCGACAGCAATGAAGGTTATCTCAGAACCTCTACAGGTTCGGGTTCGATGAGCCTGTTCTGGATTGCTCTGGCAGTGTTGCTGGTGCGTCGCCGACATCTGGCTCTTCTGGCTGCGGTTGCGTCTGTGCCTGCTTGGGCAGTGGAGACGGATAAAGAGCGCTTTTATGTATTGGGCGCTCTGGAGTACTCCCGGTTTGCGCCCATCACCGAAGGCGGTGGCATCAAGATCACCGATCGTCACGATTGGGGTGCGGGTCTCGGTCTGGGTTATGACTTGATGGACGATGTTGCGGTTGAATTCACATACTCCAAAAAGGGTGAACTTGAAGCCGCGACGGCGGGGAGCGATGTCGGCATTGAATACGACGCTGCGGTCCTGTCTGCTAAGTGGTTCCCAGCCTTATGGATCCAGAATCACCGATACGCAGGTGAGTGGCCAGAGAA
>JAYYHP010000321.1:0-7340 GCA_036148335.1 Pseudomonadota bacterium | reverse complement strand
AAGCGGCCATCGGCGGTTTACTCTCTGCTGCACTGGTCGTGGGCTCACGCCCCCCAGGCGTTACCTGGCACCCTGCCCTATGAAGCCCGGACTTTCCTCCCCCTGCTTGCGCAGGCAGCGACTGTCTGGCCGACTCCGGCGCGGAGTGTAACGGAAAGCCCTGCCCAAGACACCTGTTAATCCACCCCACGGATGCATACTCTGCCTGTCATTGCAGCGTGCCTCGGTTTAAATGGAGACGATCAGGCCTGCAGTGCCGGCGTAAAGACCGTCTCCCACAGGGTTTGATATTTCTGTTTATGCCAACCGATGTGGCCAATGCGCTTCTGACCCACTTCAGCAGGACTGACCACCACTTTATTGACATCGGCAGAGGTGAAAAAACTGTGTAGCTTGTCGACGTTGGCCATCGACATCATGTCGTCGTCGGTAAAAGCGATACAGGTCACCGGCACCGACATATTGGCAAAACGTTGCTTTAACCAATCGCCTTCTACCCCCACACAGTAGTCCCCGTGCAGGCACCAACGGCGCCACTGCATGATGACGCCCTTAGGCAGGTTACACATGATGCCCAGACGGTCTCCCGGGAAATACCCAAGAAACGGCACTGTCGCCGGCACAATGCCGTACCACAGCAACCAGGCAATGCGCTTGGTCGGCGTCGCGTTCATCCACCAGGTGCCCGTACCGGCGCCCACCGAAATGGCCCGGTCAATGCCTTCAGTGGAAGGCATCATGCCCAGCATGTGCGTGCCCACACTATGACCAATCCAGGTCAGCGGTGCCTGCGGATAGCGAGACTTAACGAACGCCAGTACCGCTGGGCAATCGTTATTTGCCCATGACAGCTTATCGCTGCGACTGTGTTTCACATGCCCTGACGCCGACAGCCCGACACCATCGTAGTCAAACGTCACGACGTCATAGCCCTGCGCCACCAGCCACTGAGCAAAGTCGTCGTACAGGTACTGCGCCACCCCAGTCGCCGGAGCAATCACGCATACACCACGTTTTTCTGCCACGGGCTCAACAGGCGTAAACACCCGCGTGACCACTTCGTGGCCTGCTGGCGTAGTCAGCCTAATGGTTTCGATTGATGCGGTGTCACTTGAAGCGTTCGTCCTTGAGGCGTTCTTTGCCGAGGCATTCATCGTTGCTGCTGTCTTAGTTGAAGTAGACATAGTCACTCCCGGTGCTCATTAGTATTTCTGCATGATGAAATTCAGGAAGCGCAGAATGGTCTGCATTTCGTCGTCACTGAATTCATCGGTAAAGGTTTGGTTCATGGTGGCGATTAACGGTTTTAACTGCGTCAGCTTGCGTCGCCCCTCCTCAGTGACACCCAGCGCAACGGCTCTGGCGTCGTCTGGCAGCGTGGTGCGAGTGAGCAAGCCATTCTTCTCCATGCGTGCTACCAGGCCGGTGACGGCAGACTTGTTCAGTTGCAGTGTCTTCGCGACGTCTTTTTGCTGACACCCTTCCTGATTGGCAATCACCATTAAGGCGGCCAGCTGAGTGACGGACGCATCCAGCTCGCGCTCACAGGTCTGATCCATAAAGCGGAACAGTTTCTTCTGCGCCATGTTGAGTAAGAAAAATAGCCGGTTATCCATGTGCCCCTCTCTGTAATAGTTCACATATAAACATTATTTAGTTTATATGTGAACTATCTTTGTAAACGATGGCAAATCGCCAAACGACAGGCACAAAAAAGCCCGCACGATGGCGGGCTTTCTCAGGCGGATAAATCTCAGTCCGCTAACTCGGTCGTAAAGGTCACCACTGGGCAGCTTTCCTCACGCTTCATCAATGGTGAACGCGAGCAGATTTCAACCTCATGGTCACCGGCTAACAGACGACGGAGACGAATCTCATCACGTGCTTTCCAGACCGACCAGCTGCCACCATCAACGCGATAGCGGTACTCCAGCTCACCCTGAGCCGCATTCGGGTTCAGGCCATCCAGTGAAATAACCACCTCACCCTGACGCACCGTGACTTGTTCACTCACTTCTACGCCATTGGCATCAAGCGAGGTGCGCTCCAGCGTGACATCTTCGGTAAGGATCTGCTGTACCTGTGTCGCCGGAGTGCTGGCCGCTTCCGTGACCTGAATAGGTACCAGATCCCCGGCCAGTGACAGGCTGTGCTGACCTGCTACCCAGAAGTCACGCATGTACAGAGTGTGGTTGTAGATACGTGGTAATGGCACGACATCCAGACGTTCCGCCACCGTTGGCATCACCCAAGGCATGAAGTAGTCCAGCGTCGACTGCACAAACCCTGGCGTCAGTTGAATCATGCCGGCTTCATCAATCTCGTGGATACGGATCGCAGGCATCTGTTCAATACCAATGCTCAGGTAGCCGTTCTCAGTAGCGTTAATATCAAACGGCACCGTCAGATCAAAGGTCACGCCGAAGACGGTACGGAATTCGCCCCAACGCGCCTTGTACAGATCAAAGCCTAAGGCAACGTCGTACCAGGCCAAAGTGCCCGCCGCACCCTCAGCATCATTGAACTGCAGCTGTGGCGGTGACAGCGGCGTCAGGCGCATGCGAATTTCATCGCTGTCTTCAATGTCATCGGCGCCGACACGGTACACCGAAATCCCTTCGGGCGTGGCATGACGATACAGATCCTGGGTGATATCGACGTTCAGCATGCCCGCTTCCAGCGCGGCCAGCATGGCCTGATTAATAACGTTGTCCGAAATCGACGCTCCAAAGTGGAAGTCTTCCCCCGCAGGTGTCTGCGCACCCAGCGACGGTGTCGTGCCTTCGCTGTACAGAGAACCAATGGCAGGGCTGCCCTCCGGTGATTGCGCACGAACCTGAGTATCGAGGTCTACCGTGACGCCACGATCTTTAGAGTCCAGGAATTGCGGTAAAGCACGCAGGGTGACGACTTCTCCACTGGTTGGAGAAGTCACATCCGCCACGATAGGAATGTCACGGATAAAATCGGACATCACCGGAACAATAATCTGCTCCAGCACTTCGACAAACAGGTACTCAAACACCGGAGCCAGGACCGCCACAATGGCGCTCACCAGTGCATCGAGAATGTTCAGCAGGCCGTTGGTGTTATCAAAATCGACCACTGGATAAGTATGATTGATCGAGGTATTGCTCAGACTTAATGCCAGATCCGCATTTTCAATATCCATCAGCAGGTCAGTGCCTGAATTCACCTGAGTGAATCGAATGCTGCCCGTGCTGTTGTACGGAATAAAAAAGCCAATACGTCCGGTCAGATTGAAACCCAGACGAGCATTCTGTACGGCAATGCCAGTATCAATGCGTTCGTTGTCGAGAACATTCAGATCAACGTCCACATCATCAAACGAGACGTTATTGAAGGCGATGCTCATGTCGAATAAGCCGAGTGTATTCAACAGTCGCACTGGTTCCATGTCGGCAATGAAAGGAGACAAATCGGAGTTATTCAACTCCTGCTCCAGTACATTCACCAGAAAATCAAAGCCGCCCTGATTCAGACGCGCTGACAATCCACTGTGAGTCATATCCCGATGGGCAAAGACGCGCTCAGCCGTGCGACCAAAACTGTCTTCGGCAGCGAAGGTCTGCAGTGGGGCGTCATCGAAGCTCGCCGTAAAACGGTTGCCTTCTGTCAGTGCAATGTCTTCGTTGTTCAGGCGAAACTCGGCAATCTCTCCGGTTTCCACCACGTAACCACTGACCTCACGCTGGTCCCAGTCAGTGGCCGTGATGTGAATCTCTGGCCCCTGACTGTCGTAATAAAAGGTCACATCATCGCTGTTGCGATAACCGCTGACGCGCAGGTAGTTGCTGCCCTCTCTTAAGGCGGCTTCGAGATCGCTGGCACGAGCGTAGGCGCCTGTCTTGTCGATCACAAAGTGCTCGGTGACGTCGATGTAGTTCAGACGAATGCGGAACAACCCACCGGCACGGGGGCCTTTGGCATTTTCAGGAAAGGCAATTTCAACATCGAAGTCGCTGTCGCCATACAGAACATCGGCCTCAGGCGAGACGATCTCAGTACGACAGGCAATCAGGAACAGACTGGTGAGTAATACCAGTGACGCTTTGAGCAGGGGCATAAGCGGATACCGTAGTGACGTTTTTTTATTCTTGTTGGCTCAATATATACCAGCACTGGCGCAATTAGCACCCCGCTTTACAGAAAACGCACCGAATTGTGACTCGGGTGTCATCGCCCGGGCCCGACCACCGATTAATGGCCCGACAGGAAACCTAGCGTTTCCCCTGAATCTCCAGTGCCTGTTGGTACAGCGCCTTTTTATTTTCGCCGGTCAGATCCGCCAGAATCGCCGCGGCTTTCTTCGGCGGCAGCTCCGCCAGCAACAAACGAAACAGCTTATCCGTATCAAAGGCTGTTGCCGTTGCTGGTTCCGGGTTACCTGCCACCATGACCACAAACTCGCCTTTGGTCTGGTGTTCATCGGCTTGCAGCGCGTCAATCAACTCCGCCAGCGTGCCCTGATAAAAGGTTTCAAAAGTTTTGGTCAGTTCGCGCGCCACACAGGCCTGGCGTTGCTCACCGAAGGCCTCTGCCATCAGGGTCAGCGTCTCGATAATCCGGTGCTTAGATTCATAAAAGACTAAGGTGGCGGTTTCGTTGGCCAGCGGCGCAAGACGTTCACGGCGACCGCCGGCCTTGTGCGGCAGGAAGCCTTCAAAGACAAAACGATCCGTCGGTAAACCGGCAGCACTGAGCGCCGTAATCAGAGCACTCGGCCCCGGCACGGGTACGACCTTGTGATTCATGGCGCGCAAGGCTTCAACCAAAGGGTAGCCCGGGTCGGAAATCAACGGGGTTCCGGCGTCCGACACCAGCGCCATTGAGCGCCCCGCCGTCAGGTGTTCTGCCACCTGCTGAATACGGTCGCGTTCATTGTGATCGTGCACCGACATCAGGACTTTGCGTACCCCCAGGTGCTGGAGTAATTTCTGTGTATGTCTGGTATCCTCGCATGCAATTAAGTCGACCTCAGTCAGCACGGCAATTGCACGCTCGCTCAGGTCAGACAGATTGCCGATGGGTGTGGCAACAACGTACAGAACGCCACTCTCGGGCTTGATCGGATGGGAACTCATGCGGAACTTTGCACCTGATACACAATTATTCATTTCCCAGCGCCGTCGCCAGTCGCGATGGACGCACTGGATGACAATCGCCGGGTCAGGGGTAACGCGGAAACTAGCGCAAGGGAGCGCGCTGGTCATTGCGCTGGGGTTGAGCGGCTGTGCCACGTCACCGGATACCGCGCAGAATACCACAGCACACATGGCGCCGGAGACCAGTCTGCAATTTGATGGCATTGAGCAAGCGCTGCTGGCACAAAACTTCAACGGTGCCCGCACCCAGCTGCAAGCCTTATCCGCCACCCGATTATCACCGGCAGCTCAGGCCGAATGGTACTTACTGTCTGCACAATTGCTATTAGAAGAAGGCAACCCTGACGGCGCCCGTGACCAGCTCAATGCCTTTGAGCGCTACGCCAACGACAGCACCGATGAACAGCAATACCGTGCTGCCCTGCTTAATGCCGAGATTCTTTAAACCAACCAGCAATGGTTAGCCGCCGCCCGGGAACGCGACTTTATCTCGGCGGTGTTGTCTCCCGAACAGCAACTCACCAACCGTGATCAGCTCTGGGCAAACCTCATGGCACTGCCCCATGCGGATCTTATGGACCGCGCCGAAAACGCCACGGACACACGATTTGGCGGTTGGTTAACCCTTGCGGCACTCAGCCGTAACCACCAACTCACGCTTGACGATCAACTTGCGGCAGTTCAGGACTGGCAACTGCTGCACCCGGATCATCCGGCCGCCATGCAGCTGCCGGGCGCCTTGGCCATGCTCGAAGACCTGGCAGCTTCCCGCCCTGAGCAAGTCTCACTGATGCTGCCGTTAAGTGGTGCACTGGGCCGCACCGGGCAAGCCATTCGCGATGGCTTTATGGCCGCGTGGTACGAAACCTACAGCAAAGGCTATCCTGTGCCGGCCATCAGTGTGGTCGACCGGGCAGAACTCGGATCTCTGGAGCAAGGCTACGCCGCCGCCATTCAAGCCGGTAGCCAATGGGTGGTGGGGCCTCTGAGTAAAGCCGATGTACAGTTATTGGCAGAACAACCGCAATTACCCCTGCCGACCCTGGCTCTGAATTACGCCAACGAGCTGACCAGCATTACCCCGCCACAACAGTTATTCCAGTTTGGTCTGGCGGCAGAAGACGAAGCGATTCAGATTGCTGAACAGGCCTGGCAGGACGGTCACCGCCGTGCCCTGGTGATGATTCCCGAAGGCGCCTGGGGTGACCGCATCATGAGTGCGTTTGAGCAACACTGGGAAACCTTGGGCGGCGACATTGAAGAAGTCCGCCGCTATCCGCGCGCCAAAGATTACAACCCAGACATCAGTGCCTTGCTGAACGTTGATCGCAGTAAAGAGCGTTACCGCACCATCCGCAGCCTGATGCGCCAGCCAGTGGAGTTTGAACCGCGCCGCCGTCAGGATGCTGACTGGCTGTTTCTGGTGGCACTGCCCGATCAAGCGCGCCAGATTAAGCCGACACTGGCCTTTAATTTTGCCAGCGATCTGCCGGTGTATGCCACTTCACACGTCTTTTCCGGCGTTGAGAACCTGCGTGCCGACCGCGACCTGAATGGCATCTATTTTTGCGACACGCCGTGGCTGTTGCGTCCGTCCGAACTGAAAACACAGGTCGACGATGCCACCGGCGGCCAGGGCAGCTACGCTCGTTTGTATGCCATGGGCGCCGATGCATTTCGTTTGGTTGCGCGAGTCAAGCAGTTGCAGGCATTCCCGGAATCGCAGCTTTACGGCAGTACCGGTGCCCTGACGCTGGATACGCAACAACGACTGCGTCGTCAGACCGAATGCACGCGCTTTAAGCGTGGCGCACCGGTACTGCTCAGCCAGGAAGTTGCTTTATCGAACAACGAGTCGGCCAGCCTGGCGACCGAATAAGCCCTAGGGGTTAATCCCAAGAGCGTCATTCAGGCTGACCGTTACCACAACACTTACCCAGCGCCAGGGAGGGCGTATGTGGTTTTCCAAACCGTCAAAAGGTGAACACTCAACCCGTGCGCGCGGTGAAAAAATTGAGCGCGACGCAGAACGCTTTCTGAAGCGTCAGGGCCTGACGCCCGTAACACGCAATTATCTGATCAAAGGCGGTGAAATTGATCTCATCATGCGACACCAGCATGTACTCGTCTTTGTGGAAGTGCGTTACCGTCGCAACAGCGCCCATGGCTCGGGGGCGGAAAGCATCAGCCCCGCCAAGCAACAACGCCTGAATC
>JAYYHP010000320.1:0-9479 GCA_036148335.1 Pseudomonadota bacterium | reverse complement strand
ATAACTTTCTCATCACCCAATTAAAAGGTGCGCCAAAGACCTTGGTGTACCGCATTATTCGTAAGGGTGAGGTGCGCGTGAATAAAGGGCGGGCCAAGGCGGATACGCGCCTGCGCTCTGGTGATGTCGTGCGCGTGCCGCCGGTACGCTTGCCATCACCCAATGAGACACCGGATGTGTCGCCTGCGCTGGCAAGTCTGCTCAAAGATGCCGTGCTGTATGAAGATGACGCGATTTTGGCGATTAATAAGCCCCATGGTCTGGCCGTCCATGGTGGTAGTGGTGTGTCGCTCGGTCTGATCGAAGCGTTACGCAAAATGCGCCCAGAGCACAGTTTTCTCGAATTGGTACATCGTCTCGATCGCGATACGTCAGGGGTGATCTTAGTTGCCAAAAAGCGTAAGGCGCTGACGGTGTTGCAGCAATGGCTGGTTGATAAACGTGGCATTCGTAAGGTGTATCTGGCGCTGGTGCATGGCCACTGGGATGTCGGTGTGCGTGATGTCAGGTTGCCCTTGTTGCGGACGGAGCGTAAGTCCGGCGAGCGTATTGTCGTCGTCGATGAGTCTGGCAAATCTGCTCATACCCGCACTCGCTTGATATCCCAAGGGCGTCGGTACTCCCTGATTCAGGCGGAGCCAGTCACCGGGCGTACGCATCAGATCCGGGTTCATGCGTTGTCCCAGGGTTGTGTTATTGCCGGCGACGAGAAATACAGCGATGCCACCGAGAAACAGACAGATAAAGATATTGGTGTGCGCCGGTTGTGTCTGCATGCCTGGCAGTTGAAGTTTACGCATCCAATGACGGGCGAGTCGCTGCATTTAATTGCGCCGCCGGACGAGGAGTTGTTGGCGGGCGTGGCTAGTGTTGGCTGTGAGTTTGACGGGGTGTTGCGCTCATGAAATACGATCTACTGATTTTCGATTGGGATGGTACGTTGGCGGATTCGACAGGGCGTATCGTTGATAGCATGGCGCAGGCGGCCAAAGAATGTGGTTTGCCGTCGGTGCCGGATGCTGCCATCCAAAACATTATCGGCCTTGGTTTGCCTGAGGCCATTAAAACCGTGTGGCCGCTGGTTAGTGAATCGCAGATGCCTTTGATGCGAGAGGCGTATGCCCGGTTTTTCGTGTCGGACAGTGTTGTGCCAATGGGGTTATTTGATGGTGTGCGTGAAGCACTCGCCGAATGGAGTGGGTCGCGAACGTTGGCTGTGGCGACAGGTAAGAGTAGAAAAGGGCTTGATCGCATTTTGCGTGATCTGGATCTTGAGTCGCAATTCGCAATCACTCGATGTGCTGATGAAACCCGATCAAAGCCTGACCCCTTGATGTTGCAAGAAATTCTGTCGGTCGCAGGGGTGTCGGTCGATCGTGCGCTGATGGTGGGTGATACCACGTACGATCTCGAGATGGCGCAGGCCTTGGGGATGGATTCGGTCGCCATGTCACATGGAGCGCATGACGAAGTGCGCTTGCTGGCTTGTGGGCCGCGCACGATTTGTCATAGCATTTCAGAACTTATTGATTGGATAGAGACGCATGGATAACCCGATGTCGCAACGCCCGGACAGTGATAGTAAAGAGTGGAAGTTGATTGAGAAGGCTTTGCTGGCCTCTCAGTCGGAGCAGCGCACTGCGCGGCGCTGGGGGATTTTCTTTAAATTTCTGACCTTCTTTTATCTGTTCGGCATTTTTATGGTGATCAGGGCGCCAATGGGTGGTGAGACCATGTCGGTAACGGCAGAGCCTCATGCTGCGGTGGTGGAAGTGTCGGGTCCGATCGCAGCGGATCAGCCTGCCAGTGCTGATAATATCGTGGGTGCCATGCGTCGCGCGTTTGAGAATGAGCAGGCGCTGGGGTTGATATTGCGCATTAATAGCCCGGGTGGAAGTCCGGTGCAGTCTGGCTACGTGTACGATGAGATTCAGCGTTTAAAAGAAACTCGCCCGGATTTTCCTGTGTACGCTGTAATTATGGATATCGGTGCGTCGGGGGCTTACTACATCGCAGCCGCTGCTGATGAGATTTATGCCGATAAGGCGAGTCTCGTCGGCTCTATTGGTGTGGTGGGTTCTGGTTTTGGTTTTGTTGAAGCGATGGAGAAACTCGGGGTTGAGCGTCGACTTTATACGTCGGGTGAGCACAAGGCGTTTCTGGATCCATTCTCAC
The DNA here is from genome assembly GCA_036148335.1 of Pseudomonadota bacterium. Taxonomy (GTDB): domain Bacteria; phylum Pseudomonadota; class Gammaproteobacteria; order Pseudomonadales; family Oceanobacteraceae; genus Thalassolituus. The sequence continues at coordinate 7,304 of JAYYHP010000320.1, read as the reverse complement.
CACAGAATGAAGACGAAAAAACTTTCTGGAAAAGTGTGCTGAACGTGACTCATCAGCAGTTTATTGCTCAGGTACAGGCAGGGCGCGGTGAGCGGTTGGCCGACGAACCTGATTTGTTCAGTGGCTTAGTGTGGACGGGCGAGCAAGCACTTGAACTTGGGTTGGTTGACGGTCTGAGTTCATCCAGCCGTCTGGCGCGTGATGTGTTGGGCACTGAAGAGTTGGTGAGTTATACGCGCAAGCCTGATCCATTCCTGGAGCTGATGGAGCGTTTTGGCGCGAGTGTGGGCTCGGGTTTGGCTAGCTCAGTAACGTCGCAGTTTATGACGCTGCGTTGATTAAATATATTTTGACATGAGAGGGCGACATACCTATGATGTCGCGCACTATGACACAGGCTCTGCTTCCTAAGCGTGTCGATGGTCCAAAGTTAGTTGAAGTAAATCAACATCTTAGTGGCAAAATCGACAGCAAACAGTTAACCCGTCTGAGCGCTGCAACCCTTGGGTGTGACCCTTTTGTTGAATGCGTGGCAGATTTTGATCGGGATGACGAACGTCACCGTCTATTGACAGGGCGTTGCGAAGCTAAGGTAGTAATGGAGTGTCAGCGTTGCCTGGAAGATGTCAGTCTGGATATTCGCAGTGAGTTTGCGCTCGCCATGGTCTTTAACGATGATCAGGCGAAAGCACTGCCGAAACGACTGGAGCCAATTGAGCTGGACGAAGACGGCCGATTGGAATTGTGGGAAATCTTTGAAGACGAGCTTCTGCTTTGTTTGCCAGACTTTCCTATGCATCCTGAAGGTGAATGCCAGGCATACTCTACCGGGCCCGAACAAGACACTGCTGAGGAAGTGAAGCGTCCTAATCCGTTTGACGTCCTCGCTCAGCTTAAACAGAAATAGCGATTAACCAGGAGCCCTACCATGGCGGTTCAAAAAAACAAAGTAACTCGTTCTAAGCGTGGCATGCGCCGTTCACACGACGCCGTTGATACAAACACCATCGCGCTGTCTACCGACGCTACTTCTGGTGAAACTCACCGTCGTCACCACGTGTCTGCGGATGGTTTCTACCGTGGTAACAAAGTCGTGGAGACTGGCAACAACTGATCGTATGTTGACGATAGCAGTTGATGCAATGAGCGGGGACTTAGGTCCCCGCGTTGCGTTCAGGGCGTGCAAAGCGCTGCTGAAGCAAAATTCTGATGTCCGAATTATCCTACCTGTCGAGCCGGCCTTTATGGCGGAGGCTCATGCCTTGCTTGACCGATTTGGCGAGCGCGTAGTGTTGCAGGAAGCTGGCCCCAGCGTCCTGATGTCCGATCCCCCCAGAATGGCGTTAAAAGAGCGCATGCAATCTAGCATGGCGATGTGCCTTGCTGAGCATCGTGATGGTCACGCTGATGGCGTGTTGTCTGTTGGCAACACCGGTGCGTTGCTCTTATTTGCACGGCGAATGCTTGGCTCTATAGAAGGGGTTGACCGCCCTGCATTGGCGACTCAGCTACCGACACGAGGTAAGCCTCTGTTGATGATGGATCTGGGCGCAAATGTAAACATGTCTTCCGAACAGTTATTGCAGCTGGGGCATCTTGCGCGCGCCTGGTACATCGCCGGCGGCCATGAAGAGCCCAGCATCGGCTTGCTGAACATTGGTAGTGAGCCGGGTAAGGGCACAGATACCGTCCGCGCAGCCGATGAGTTGCTTGCTTGCGAATTGCCCATGAACTACGTGGGGTTTCGTGAGGGGGATCGCTTGTTTGAAGGTGACCTCGATGCAGTTATCTGTGACGGCTACTCTGGCAATATCACGCTCAAAACTACAGAAGGCTTGATTGAGTGGCTGATCGATATGATGGGTGCGGAGCTGCGACAATCACTCTCGCTGCGATGGTTTATTCCTTTATGGAAGGCCACCATGCGTCGCATTGATCGGCGCGTATCGCCGGCGCGGCACGGCGGTGCGATGTTGCTCGGCGTGGCTGGTAACGTAGCAAAAACTCATGGTAAATCCGATGAGCGTACTTTCCGCTATGCATTGGAGTATATGGTGGGGCAGATTCGTCAGCGTGATTATCACCAGATTGAGCGTGAGATTCGGCTAAAAACTGACGCCTGAACCGTGTCTTTGTCTGGGGAGGTGACTCCTTACAAGGGCGCGGAAACGTTCTCGCCTAGTGGCCACCTTATTGGCGGATCTGAATTAGGCGGTGCAATTTGAGGTCATTGTTGTCACAATACGGCCACTTGAGCGCGGGCTTGAGCCTGGATGCTCTTCAGAATTAATTAGAAGAACAAAACGAACTACACACATGACCGATGTAATTGCCTTTTTTCCGGGTCAGGGCGCACAGCAGGTAGGTATGCTGAGTGATCTTGCCGAGTCTTTCCCCGTTATTCGTGACACCTTCAGTGAAGCTTCTGACGCACTGGATTTCGATGTGTGGAGCCTGGTACAGGATGGTCCTGCCGATCGCCTGAATCAGACGGCCAACACTCAGCCAGCCTTGCTGTCAGCGAGCGTTGCTATCTGGCGTGCGTTGCAGGAAAGTGCCCCTGCCATGCAGGTGACTGCGGCCGCGGGCCATTCGCTGGGTGAATACTCGGCGCTGGTCGCTGCGGATGCCGTAGATTTTGCCGCTGCTGTTGCACTTGTACGTCGCCGGGGTGAATTGATGGAAGCCGCCGTGCCTGCCGGACAGGGTGGTATGGCTGCGGTATTGGGCCTGAATGATGATGATATCCGTTCAGTCTGTGCGGATGCGTCGGTCGCCGGTGTTGTTGAACCTGCAAACTTTAATGCGCCAGGGCAGATCGTGATTGCTGGTGAGCAGGCTGGCATTGAAAAAGCCATTGAGTTGGCGAAAGCCGCAGGTGCAAAGCGTGCCTTGCCTCTGGCTGTCAGCGGTCCGTTCCATTCCAGTCTGATGCGTCAGGCTGCGGAATCCTTCGCTGACGATCTTAACGCTATCGCCTGGCGGGCACCGAAATTCCCGGTGTATCACAACGTATCGAACGCGTCGTCCACGCTGGAAGAAATCCCTCAGCGCTTGCTGGAGCAGCTCTACAGCCCAGTAAACTGGACTGGCGCGGTAGCGGCTATCCGGGGCTGTGCAGATCTCGCGGTTGAATGTGGACCGGGTAAGGTTATCGCCGGCTTGAATAAGCGCATCGATAAAACACTGACTACTGTGACGACAGGCGACACCAGTGCCTTCCAGGCAGCGGTCGAACGTATTCAGGAGGCATAACATGTCGGATAAGCCATTAGCTTTGGTTACTGGCGCTTCACGCGGAATTGGCCTTGCCATTGCGCAGCGTCTGATTCACGACGGTTATCGCGTCGTGGGCACGGCAACCTCAGAAAACGGTGTGGCGCAATTGCGTGATACCTTGCAGCAATCCGGTGATGAGCATGATGCGCTGGTGCTGAATATCTCCGATTCTGATCAGACCGACGCCGCTCTGGCGAGCCTGCAGTCAGATTTTGGTGTCCCTGCGGTGGTGGTCAACAATGCCGGTATTACTCGGGATAACCTGTTTCTGCGCCTGAATGAGGACGACTGGAATGCCGTGCTGAATACGAATCTGACCGGCGTATTTCGAGTGTGCAAGGCGTTGTCTAAAGCCATGCTGAAAAAGAAAGCGGGCAGTATTATCAACATTTCTTCTATCATCGGTACGACTGGCAATGCCGGTCAGGCAAACTACGCCGCGGCGAAAGCTGGTTTGGAAGGATTTACCCGCTCTTTGGCGCAGGAAATCGCCAGTCGGAACATTACTGTAAACTGTGTCGCGCCCGGATTTATCCAAACTGACATGACGGATGTCTTGCCTGAAACGCAAAAAGAGGCCATCCTAGCGACCATTCCGGGTAAGCGCTTCGGTCATGTTGACGACATTGCCGGTGCGGTCGCCTTTTTAGCGGGCGATGACGCCAGATACATTACAGGCCAGACCATTCATGTGAATGGCGGCATGAATATGGGGTGAGGTCGGCGCTGACCTCCAGGAAACAACAACACGTTAGGAAATAACCATGAGCAACATCGAAGAACGCGTAAAGAAAATTGTCTGTGAACAGCTGGGTGTAAAAGAAGATGAAGTGAAAGCATCATCCTCTTTCGTTGATGACCTGGGTGCCGATTCTCTGGACACTGTTGAGCTGGTAATGGCTCTGGAAGAAGAATTCGAAACTGAGATTCCTGATGAGCAGGCTGAGAAGCTGACTACCGTTCAGGAAGCTATCGACTATATCATGGCCAACCTGTAAGGGACGCCGATGTAGAAAAAGCCGCGTCGGATGTCGCGGCTTTTTTGTATCTGTAAATTGATAATACGAACGGAAACGTATGAAAGCACAACGTGTCGTCGTGACGGGGCTGGGAACGGTGAATCCCTTGGGCCTGAATGTCAGTGATACCTGGCAAGCCATGCTGGCGGGCCGCAGTGGCATTCGCCCGATTACACATTTTGATGCCAGTACCCTGACCACCCGTTTTGGTGGCGATGTTGAGGGGTTCTCGCCAGAGCTTGTGCTGACTGCTAAAGAGGCCCGAAAAGTGGATCTCTTTATTCAGTACGCCATGGTGGCCGCGGAAGAAGCGCTCGCAGATGCCGAACTTTTGGGAGTGAAAGAGGACATTGCCGTCGAGTCGCTGGTACGTTACGGCGTGGCAGTCGGATCGGGGGTAGGTGGGCTGGAGTTTATTCAGAGTAACGTCCGCCAGCTTGATAATAGTGGCCCACGGCGTGTGTCGCCATTTCTGGTGCCCGGTTGTGTCGTCAATATGGCATCGGGAAACATTGCCATTCGCCACGGCTTTCGCGGCCCTAACTTCTCGATCGCGACGGCATGTACGACCGGTACGCACAATATTGGCTATGCCGCCCGTACCATTGCATACGGCGATGCGGATGTCATGATCGCTGGCGGCGCGGAGATGGCTGCCTGTGAGGTGGGAATGGCCGGGTTTGCGTCTGCGCGAGCACTAAGCACCCGTAATGACGATCCTGAGGGCGCCAGTCGCCCATGGGATGTTGATCGTGACGGTTTTGTCCTTAGCAGTGGCGGGGCGGTGCTGGTACTTGAGTCGCTTGACCATGCACAAGCGCGCGGGGCGCGTATTTATGCCGAAGTCAGTGGTTTTGGCATGAGTGACGATGCGCTGCATGTCACTATGCCCCCGGAGGATGGCGGCGGTGCGGCGTTGGCTATGAGCAATGCTCTGCGTAATGCCGGGCTTGGCAGTGACGATGTGGATTACATTAACGCTCATGGCACGTCGACGCCGCTGGGCGATATTGCCGAGGTGAACGCCATTAAGCAGGTGTTTGACGCGCCTCCGCCGGTATCGTCTACGAAGTCGATGACGGGGCACTTGCTGGGTGCGGCGGGGGCATTGGAATCCATCGCTTGCATTCTTGCACTGAGAGATCAGGTTATGCCACCAACGATCAACCTCACGTCGCCTTCGCAAGGCTGTGATCTGGATTTCGTTGCCGGAGAGCCTCGCAAGGCCAAGCTTAAACATGTGATGAATAATTCGTTTGGGTTTGGTGGCACCAACGGAACCCTGATATTTAGTGAGTTCAATAGCTAGTGCTGTTCTATTTTGACGCTGTTCAGAAAATTTGGCTGTCTGCGAGCGATGTTGATACCAACAATGCCGATACCAACAATGCCGATACCAGTGATGGCTTGTCCTTAGCTTCGATGGGCGACAGCAGCGCGCAATCTAATAGCAGCGCACAATTTGAAAAGGGCGCGCAATTTGATCGCGGTCTGCAGTTTGGCGACGGCGTGTTTGAGACGCTGCGTCTAAATTGTCTTGGGCAATCTCCTTTGCTGGCACTACATCGTGAGCGCTGCCTTGAGGGTGTGGCGGCATTGCGTTTTTCACCTACCGCCATTGGCCTGGTTGAGGCAGCGCTGGACGAACTGCCTGCGCAGTTGGTTCGAGCAAAAGAAGCGATTGCTGCTCATTCCGGAACAGGACAGGAACAGGAATACGGCGCCAAATTGATCGTTACCCGTGGGCAAGGGCCTCGGGGCTATGGTGCATCAACCGAGCTGAAGCCCACTATCCTGCTGACGTTATTTTCAACCAGTCCTCTGGAAATGGGTTCGCGATTGCGTATCGGAGTCAGTGACGTGCGGCTAGGGCGACAGCCTCTACTTGCGGGCCATAAGCACCTGAATCGTCTGGAGCAGGTATTGGCGAGGCAGAGCTTTGCTGCCGACTGGCACGAGGCGCTGATGCTGAGTGACAGCGGTGAGGTGATTGAAGGCTGCATGAGCAATGTGTTTGTGAAACACGGTAATGAATGGCTCACGCCAGAATTGACGCACTGTGGCGTTCGCGGCGTAGTTCGTCAGTGGTGGCTGAATCCACGAGGCGCTGGTTCATCGGTTAAGGGGCAATCGGCAAAAGCGGTGCGATTGTCGCTGGATGATGTCCTTAGCGCCGATGCTTTGGTCATGACCAACTCCTTGATGGGCGTGCGTCCGGTCAGTGAATTGCTGCTTCCGGAGTCTGGCGACGTTACACTATTCCCCGACCAGGGCTTACAGGACGCAGATGCGATCCAGCAGGCGTATGGCTCTCTGTTTGATATTACCGACAGTGTTGAACGATAACTTTGACCGACGATAAGGAAGGCTGACTTGCCTGAACAGACTCAAGGCGGGGCGCTGGTCCGGCTTTTTATTGCATTGATGGCCGTTATTTTTGTCGCTGCGTTGGCGACCTTGCTGGCAGGGTATCTGTGGTTAATGCAGCCAACCCATAACCAGTCTGAACACACGATTGAAATCAGTCGTGGTGACACCTTATACGGCTTGGCACAGCAGTGGCAGGATGACGGATGGCTTCCTTCGGCATTGGCACTCAGACTTGCCGCACGATTGAACGGGACTGGTGGCGACATTCGTGTCGGCGAATATTCGGTGCCACCTGAGCTGAGCGTGTTTGAATTACTTTCATTTCTGGCCACTGCACCGGCGCACACGTATCGCGTGACCTTGATTGAGGGGCGTCCTTTGCGAGAGGCGCTTGCCGCACTCGCTTCGGCAGAACATCTGACGCAGGATGTGCAGCCTCTCACGCCAGACACGGTCGCACAGTACCTTGGATTGTCCGGGTCGCCAGAAGGGCAGTTGTATCCAGACACCTATGTGTATCACCGCAATGAGCCTGTGTCGTCGATACTGACTCAAGCACACGAGCGTCTGGCAAAGGTATTGGCCGAAGAATGGCAGCAGCGTGATGAGGGGCTGCCTTATGCGTCGCCAGACGAG
>JAYYHP010000319.1:0-3174 GCA_036148335.1 Pseudomonadota bacterium | reverse complement strand
ATAAAGAACACCTGAATCGCATGATTGATTACAGCGTGCAGATGGCCGCCACGCAGCGTGGCATGATGTGGGCCATTGAAGTGGATGGCGAGATTGAAGGCATGGTCAGCGGTTTTGATTGGCAAGCCTCCGCCCTGCGTATCACCATGCGCGTGGACGGTTTGCCAACGCTGAACCCTGAGCACCGTGCCGCGGCTCTCACGGCGGCCATGGAATTTCTGGGCAGCAAATACCACCTGCGGAACTTTGCCTATCAGTGGATTGAAGGTCAGGCAGAGGCATTGCGCACCATGCTGACGAATCTCGGTTTTGTGCGTGCTGCTCGCTTACGCCATGCCTGGCGCACGGGGCAGGATACCTTTGTCGATGTCGAGCAATATCACCTGATCACTGACGCGGCAAAACCGCAGCCGCGTCGCTTGGGCGACGACGATGAACTGGGGCAAAACCTCGATGCAGGAAAAGGAGCCGACGCATGAGCTGGAATATGGAAACCGAGCGCTACCTAGTACGCTTACCCGTCTCCGATACCGATGGCCCAGCACTGTTAGATTTGCTGGGTAGTTCTGCCGTTAGTGCGCATATACCACGCGCCGCCATGAGTACTGAAAATCAGGCTGACGACGAACTGCGCCGCATGGCGATGCGTTTTGAAGGTCGTGAAGCGGCGTTCTGGTTAATTGAAGATAAAACGACTCAGCAAGTAATCGCACGTATCGGTATTCAATACATTAACTGGATGATGCTGAACGCACAGTTGCAGTGGGAGCTGACGCCTGCATGCGACTTATCTGCGTTGCGGGAGGTATTAACGCCGGTGATCAATTACTTAATGAATGAGCTGCATCTGCAACGTCTGGAAATGCGTCAGGTTCATGGCACAGACTCAGAATCTTTGACTGCACTCGGCTTTCAATTTGAAGGCACATTACCGGCACAGGCCGAATTTAATGGCGAAGACATCGACCTTGATGTGTATAGCTTGCTGGCCGGTGAGTTCGTCGCTGATTGATCAAAAATACGACGGCATTTAAATCATAAAAAAGGCCGCAATCGCGGCCTTTTTTATTTTTTTGATACACTTTTCTGGTTACAGAAATAGTCTTCGGAAAAGACTTTTACATGTCATTTTCATCATGGATTCGAAGGTTGACGCTACCATCGAAATCTTCACTTAAATGAAAATAAATTGGGCGACAGCAGACCTGACAATCTTCAATGTAGGTTTCTTCTTCCAGGTCGCTTGGGTCGATCAGTACCGTTTGGTATTCACCACAGTAAGGACAGTGAATGCCTTCTTCTTGTCGTTCCATAAGGCCTCAGAGCTGCTTGAGTAAGTCATTGAGCCGTTGGTGCTGCTGGTCGCGAGAGAGAGGCGTAGTGGTCTCTTCGGGTAAGGCGGCGGGAAGTTCAAGCTCCAGTGACTCTCCTTGTTGCAGACGCTGCATCAACAGGTCGTAATTCCGTTTAAATACAGGAAATACTTTCTCTTCAGGCTCGTTAGCAATAAAAAACCAGTCCGTGGCACGGCCCGCGAAATACACCGCGGGGTGACTCCATGGAAAATTTTTTTTGGGTGAGGGCGCGCGGCAGGCTTCCACGTAAGCGGCGTGTGCCGAGGGCAAGCCCAGTACATCGGCGATATCACAACGGGCAAGCACTTCGTGGACGTTAGGCAGCCAGCTGTTTTCTTTCACGGCTTTTTCGGCGGCGCGCATGATAACGTCGGCACTGTAGTCACTGAGCAGACGCAGCCACAGGCGCTTAGCCATGTTCAGTGTGTTCAGATCCGGAAAGGCTTTGAGAAACTGGTTGTGGTAATTGAAGCGGAACAGCTCAAAAATCTGGTTGATGGCCGCCATCTGGTCATCGTCAGGTGCGCTATTTTGCCCAGCTGGTGTCGTTGAGTCGGTGGACGCTTGCTTCAGCTGTTGCGTAACCCGGTTGAGCAGTTGCTTGCTGTCCATGACCTTCTCCTGAGCCTGATTGCGCCAGACGCTTCGCCCACTGCTGTTTTACGTATTGCAGAAAGCGGCTATTCCAGCTGTTGTGTACTTGGTTCGAGTCTCGCCAGTATAAAACAAACTCTCCGACCAGTGCGCGGGCAAAGTCTTCGGGGATGTGCCCCATGGCCAGAATGTCGAAACAGTCGTCGGCTGGAGTCCATTGGCTGTCGATACGGGTAGGCACGGTGGAGTGCTCCACGGCCGCTGTGTAGCGTGCCCATTGCTGGCGCACGTGCTGAATGAACTTGCTGTTCCAGGTTTTGATGGCGTCGCCACGCTCGGCCCAGTAGAGCACAAACTCTGGCACAGCATCGCTGATAAACTGCGGGTCGATGCCGGCGCGTTGCAGAATCTGGCGGGCATCATCGCTAGGCGACCAGTCGGCCGAAATCGGGCGCGCTTCTTCTTTGGGCGCAGGTGAAAAGGCCGTGCGTTCTTCCTGACGGCGGAAGCGGCTGGCATCGTTCTGGGTATACACCCACTGATTTTTCACATGTCGGAAAAAACGGGTATTCCAGTCGTTACGGTTTGATCCCTGCTCACGCCCTTGCAGGACAAACGCATCCAACTGAGCACAACTGAAGGCTCGCGGAATGCCATGCTGTTCCAGGCGTTGCAGTGTTTCTTCAGCCGGTGACCATTGCTCAGGGATAGGCTGAGCCTGATTGCCCCGACCACTGTGACTGGGTGCGTGCGCCGGTGATTGCGCCGATGATTGTGCTGACATTTGCACCGGCGTCTGCCGTGCTGCCTGCCCAGGGCTCGCATGGGCGTTGCCCTGTAGCGGAGTTTTGCTCGCTTGAGGTTGAGTCGCTGTGTAGCGCGCAGGAACGGCTGGTCCGCGTTCTGCCTGACGGGCGTTAGGGGCATCGCCAAAACTGAAAATAATGCCGGCACTGAGGCCGAATTCCGGGCCATGCAGTACCAGTAATCCTTGTGAGATTAACGAACTGATGGTCGCTTTCAGCGTGGCATCATCAAAAAACGGCAGTTGCCGGCGAAGGGTATCCGCAGCCAGTCGTGCCTGTGGCTGGGTTTGCAGGCGCGCCGCATCGTTCAGTACCGTCAGTAACAAGGCCTCATTCAGACCGATGGTCGCAGCCAGAGTCGACGATAAGCTGATGGTGTGGTCGCCAATGAGCGGATGAATGGGCATGAATCACTTCCG
>JAYYHP010000318.1:0-3548 GCA_036148335.1 Pseudomonadota bacterium | reverse complement strand
CGCTCCATAATCGCAGGCACTGGGCCAAGTAGTGTTACCGGCGCATCTTTCTGGCCGTATTGTTTCAACCAATGCTGGAGTATATGCCGGGCTTGTTCGAGGAAGCGCTGAGCGGTTGCTCTGTCTTCGCATTCGCTGCGCAGCATGGCCATGTGCGAGTAAGGTGGCAGTTGCTGATCCATGCGCTCGCGTAAAATCGAGAGCGCAAGTGCGTGGTATCCGTCATCAATCAACAGATTGAGCTGCGGGTGGTCGGCGTACAGTGTCTGAATCCATACGTCCCCCGGCGACTCTGCCCTGCCAGCACGTCCGGCGACCTGTTTAATTAACTGTGCCGAGTGTTCCATGCCCCGGAAATCCGCACTGAACAATCCAGCATCGCTGTCGAGAATGACGACAAGCGTCACATCCGGAAAATGATGCCCTTTGGCCAGCATTTGCGTGCCAACCAGAATACAGGGCTTGCCGGTATGAATTTCGTCAAACAGTTCATCGAATGCCTGTTTGGTTCGTACCGTATCCCGGTCCACCCGTTTCACTGGTGTGTCTGGAAACAGCGCTGAAACCTGTTCTTCAATGCGTTCTGTTCCCTGACCAATGGGCTCAATATCCGGTGAGTGGCATTCTGGGCATACGCTGGGTATCGGTTGCTGGTAATCGCAATGGTGGCAGTGCAGATGAGGCGGATATTGATGTAATGTCATGCGCGCATCGCAGCGTCGACATTCGGCATTCCACCCACATTGTTTGCAGGCCAGTAATGGTGCGAAGCCTCGACGATTAAGGAATACCAGAACCTGTTTTCCGCGGTTAAGGTGTTGTTGCATCGCGCTGAGTACTGGCTCAGCAAAACCGTGAACCAGCGGTTGATGCAGAATACTGTGCAGCTTCATGCCCGGCGGCCGTGCATTGCCAGCGCGGCGGGTCAGTTTTAAATGAAGGTACTTACCCGTTAATGCGTTATGAAGCGTCTCCAACGATGGCGTCGCGGAGCCAAGCAGAACAGGCACCTGCGCTTGATGAGCACGCACGAGTGCAAAGTCCCGCGCCGAGTAACGTAGCCCGTCTTGCTGCTTGAAGGAGCCGTCGTGTTCCTCATCAAGAATAATCAGGCCGAGATCTGGTAGCGGAGTAAATACCGCAGAACGTGTACCAATTAAAATACGCGCGTGGCCTTCACGCGCCTGTCGCCAGCCTTGCAGTCGTTCACGATCATTCAGGCCGGAGTGAAGCAGAGCGACCGGCACATCAAAACGTTCCTGAAAGCGGCGCACGGTCTGTGGCGTTAAGCCAATTTCGGGCACGAGCAGCAGTGCTTGCTTCCCCTGCTGAATCACTTTGTCGATGAGTTGCAGGTACACCTCTGTTTTACCCGACCCCGTGACGCCCTCCAGAAGGCATGCTTTAAACTGGCCCAGTACGCCCGTGACTTTGGCCACTGCAGACTGCTGTTCGTCGTTTAAGGTTAGCGCAGGGCGAACAGACTCTGGCAGCGGTGGAACGGGGAGGCGCTGCTGTTCTTTGATCAGGCCCAGCTCGGCTAATTTCCGGCATTGAGCAAGAGAGAATCCCTCTGCCGTAAGGTGGCGGTGCGCGATGTAACTTTGTCGTTGAAACTGCGCCCACAAGGCGAGCTGCTTAGTACCACGCAATGCCGGTTCTGCATCTGCTGCAGCTAGCCTTAACCAGCCATTTTCGTCGGCTTCTGAGAGGTCCGCTCCCCGGCGTAGCAGAGTAGGTACCCAATGCTCGAGCACATCGCCGAGGCTGTGGTGATAGTAGTCGGACATCCAGCGCGCGAGCTGCAGGTCGGTGTGAGTCAGAAGCGGCTCGTCGTCGAGTCGCGCCAATAGTGGTTTTAGTTTGTTGTGTGGAACTTCTGTGTGTTCCCGAGTGCCCAATACGATGCCTGTGAGGAGTTGCCGGCCAAAATCGGCGCGCACCCGCTGGCCGGGTTGGTAGTTTTCCCGGCTGTCGCCTTCGACAGGCAGGTAGTCAAAAGTGCGCAGAAGCGGGACGGGCAGGGCGATGTCGACAACAAAAAAGGACATGAAAAGACTTGCTGATATGGAATGCTCTGGTATTATGCGCGTCCTTATTGCCCTTGCAAGGGCATATTCTATCCATGACAAGCTATTAGCGCGGTGCATACCGAAACTGGATTGGGTCTGAGTGATCAGAGCCCGTGAAATCCCCGGGATGTGGCGGCGTGAAGACTGTGAGGTATTAATTATGCAAACTGGTATTCACCCTGAATACGCTACCCTGGAAGCAACTTGCTCTTGCGGTAACGTAGTTAAAACTAAGTCAACTAAGCCAGGAACTCTGTACCTGGACGTGTGCTCTGCATGCCACCCGTTCTACACTGGTAAGCAGAAAGTTCTGGACACTGGTGGTCGTATCGACAAGTTCCAGAAGCGTTTCGGTGGCTTCGGCAAGAAGTAATCGAAATCTCCAGAGAAGCCCGCCGAGTGCGGGCTTTTTTGTGCCTGCGATTTCTGCACCGGCAACTTCCGGTAGGGCTGCTATGCTTGATAGTCAGGTAATGCAGTTACGTCCCGGAGTGTGAGATGGAAGACGAAAAAGAGTTCGACCTGAGTGAAGGCCAGCGCATTTCTTTGCTGGAGCGCACGGTGTCGTTTAATCGGAAAATCGTCATTCTGTTGGTTGTGCTGTCAGTCGTGGGGTTATCGGCGCTGTCTACGCTGGGTATCGTGTCCTTGCTTGAAGAGGATGTTGACTACGCAACCGCTGCCGAGCTCGAACTGGTCAAAAAAGAAAACGAGGCACTGCGTATTCAGATAGCCGCGTTTGAGAAGTCTCTGGTGCAGTATCGTAAGATCATGGATACCAGTCAGGCATCCGGTTTTAAGGAAATACTACTCGATCAGGAGCGCAGCTATCAGACTCATCTGAGTGCGCTGAAGCAGGGGATGCGTGACCTGGCGAAAATGATGCCGGGGTCCCGCACATGGCTTGATATGTACGATGAACAGATGGATATGGCTCTGGAAGAAAGCCGTCAGCGGGTGCAGGATCTCGCCGCTATCCAGACATCGGAATTGCGCAACAAGTCTGCACCAGCCAAGCCGTAGTTCGAGCGATTATCCCCGGTGATCCGACACAAACGGGTTGTGTTGCCGCTCGTGCCCGAACGTGGAATTCGGGCCATGACCACAAATAAACTCAACATCATCGCCAAGCGGAAATAACTTATTGCGGATAGACGACACCAGTTCGTCGAAATTGCCTTTCGGGAAATCGGTTCGCCCGATAGAGCCGTTAAAGATCACATCGCCCACTAAGGCCTGCTTTCCTACTTTATCGAAAAACACGACGTGCCCGGGTGTGTGGCCCGGCGTATGGATGACATCCAGGGTGACGTCGCCTACGGTGACGGTATCGCCATCGTTTAACCATTGGTCTGGGGTGAAAGATTCGGCTTGGGGAAAACCAAACATCATGGATTGCTGCGGTAAAGACTGAATCCAGAAGTCATCTTCTTTGTGCGGCCCAATGACGGGCACCTGAAGATCCCGCGCGAGACT
>JAYYHP010000317.1:0-6132 GCA_036148335.1 Pseudomonadota bacterium | reverse complement strand
ATATCTTCCGCTTGTGACTTTCCCTTGACCGCCACGCGATCAATATGACGATACAGCCACAACGGAGCTGCATCCCGGGTCTGATGCCCGACCAATAAGTCGACGGAATAGAATTTAGTCAGCCCTTCCAGTCGCGCACCTAAGTTCACAGCATCGCCCAGTACGGTATAGTTCCGGCGGTAATCGGATCCCATGTCGCCAACGTTCATATCGCCGGTATTAATACCAATACCGATATTCACCGGAGGCAAGCCACGACGTTCAAAATCCGCACGCAAACGTCGGGTTGTCACCAACATGGCCTTAGCCGCAGCGATGGCATGGTGAGCATGATCGGGGTCATCAAGCGGTGCGTTCCAAAACGCCATGACCATGTCACCGACAAATTTATCCACCGTTCCCTGATGGTCAAAAATATCCTGCGTCACGGGGGTGAAATACAGGTTTAATAAGAGTTTGAGATCCGAGGTATTTAACCCTTCAGAAATCGACGTAAATGAACGAATGTCGGAAAACAGCACCGTCATTTCTTTCCGCTCACCATCCAGATTCACGCTATCGCGTTGGGCAAGCATGCGTTCAATGTGCGCTGGCGGAACGTATTTATCAAAATGCTGCTTAATCAACACCCGCTGTGACTGCTCATGTACATAGCCACGCCCCACCTCTTTAGAGGACAGGACCAGAATTAACAACGCAGTAACGACGAGTGGTAAATCGAGGTAGAGATATTTCCATACCGCGAAATTCAGCAGGGTCACACTGGTAAGAATCACAATCCCGACCACCGGCATTAACCAGGCATTCAACCGCGGTAGAACTTTGGTTAACAAAATCACGACCACCAACATCAAAAGCATCACAGCCCCCGGGTACCAATCTGGCTGGTTGGGAAAGGCGCGATTATTTACGATGGCATCGAGAATATTGGCGTGGATTTCAACGCCTGGAAAAAGGGGCTCTAATGGAGTCGTTCGAAGCTCACCTAAACCAACGGCAGAGGTACCGATCAGAACGATGCTGTTTTTCAGTTCAGGAAAAACCCGCCCTTCGAGAATGTCGCCTGCCGGAATATAGCGAAAACTGCCTGTGGTACCGCGATACGGCACAATGACTTCGCCGTGACGATTGGTTGGAATCGACATTTCGTCCAGTTGAACTGCAACCACACTGGTAGAACCTCCAGCGGTCGCCAACTCCAGTCCGGTTTTATGCGTCAACAGATACTGACGTGCCGTTTCAAGCGCCAGAGACGGATAGACATAACTGCCATACCGCAGCATTAAGGGAACGCGACGAATAACACCATCAGCATCCGGTTGAATGGTGACAAAGCCAGCCCCAGCGGCATGATCCATTAACCGTGGCAGCGGGGCAGTAAAGCCCGGAAAGGCCTTAAGCGGCGGAGTATACTCAAACTCCGTCAGGGCAATATCACTGGGAAATAACTGCCCTGCTCGCTCTTCGGCGGTCGGCAAAAACAAATACCCCAACACGACATCCTGACGCGATAGCTGAGCGGCAAAACGCTCATCAACATCGAGATTGGGGGCGACTTTCTGGAGCTCGGAGCGGGTCCTCGGACTTAACGGTTGCTCCAATAAGCGGTCGACGACATTTTTTTCGGGCTCGGCGAAGACAATATCCATCGCGGTCAGAATAACGCCGGCCTGCTGTAACTCCTGCAGTAAGTCGACCACCACCTCACGGCTCCAGGGCCAACGACCGATTCGACGAAGACTACGCTCGTCGATATCCACAATAATGACGTCTGTGATGCCCGCCGCTGGAAAATCATCCAGCGTGGCTTTCAGGCGCAGGTCATGGACCACGCCTTCCAAGCGCTGAATAAAGTTATTTTCGTTTCCTGGTGCGACACTCCACAAAAAGATGGAATAAAACAGCATCAGGATTAACAGGTTCATCGTCCAGTGGCGCGCCGATGATGCAAACAAAGAGCGCTTTAACCGTTCCCCAAGAGACACTCACTACACCTATTATTTTTTTAACTTGGAATGGAGTGTATCACTGAATCTACCACCTGCCTTGATCGCGGGCTTGATCACTGCCTTTTAGAGCGTTTTACCAAGGGCATTATCGAATTCCACAAATGGCTTCAATCTCATCCAGGCACTGTGGGTCATCAATCGTAGAGGGTGTTTGATAACTGTCGCCATTCACAATCGCACGCAATATTTTGCGCAGTATCTTCCCGGATCGTGTTTTGGGCAGCCGCTTAACCACGAAGGTATTCTGCAACGACGCGATGGCACCGACCTGATGCCGAACGTCAGAATTCAGCGCCTGAGCTAACTCATCGTGAGACGCCTGAATGCCATCTTTCAGAATCACCAGCGCCAAAGGTTCCTCTCCTTTCAGGTCACTCTTCACGCCAATGACACAGCATTCGGCCACCCAGTCGTGAGCCGCCACGACTTCTTCCAGCTCGCCTGTCGATAAACGATGTCCTGCCACATTGATAACATCATCGGTACGGCCCTGAACAAATAAATAGCCGTCATCATCAATCAAGCCACCGTCCCCCGAGACGTAATAACCTGGAAAGGACGCCAGATAGCTTTCAATAAAGCGTGCTTCGTTATTCCAGATGGTCGGCAGACTGCCCGGTGGCAGTGGTAGGCGAACGGCAATATGCCCTTGCTCGCCGGCAGGAACGGCATGCCCATCGTCGTCCAATATCTGAATATCAAACCCCGGCGACGGCCGACATACCGAGCCGGGCTTGCCGGCCACTGAACCATAGCCGACATGGTTACCGGCAATCGCCCAGCCTGTTTCCGTCTGCCACCAGTGATCAATCACTGGCTTTCCGATTGAATCCTCGACCCACGCCTGAGTCGGCGGATCCAGGCGCTCTCCTGCCATAAATACCGTACGAAGAGCGCTGAGGTCGTATTGCTCTGCCCGGTGACAAGCAGGATCTTCTTTGCGTATCGCACGAAACGCCGTAGGAGCTGCAAATACAGCATTCACCCGATACTCCGCGCAGACACGCCAAAACGCACCGCTGTCTGGCGTCCGCACTGGCTTGCCCTCATAAAGTACTGTGGTGCAACCGGCGATTAACGGGCCATATACGATGTACGAATGCCCGACAACCCAACCAATGTCAGAGGCCGCCCAGAATACGTCGCCGGCCGTCATGCCGTACATCGCATCCATACTGTAAGCCATGGCAACGGCATGCCCACCATTGTCACGCACGACGCCCTTCGGTTTTCCGGTGGTTCCCGAGGTATACAGAATATAGAGAGGATCGCAGGCGTTTACGGGCGTGCAGTCGACCGGTTGGGCGGTCTCTAACGACTCATGCCAGTCATGATCCAGATCAGGCGTTAACTCACACGCATGCTCACTGCGTTGCAGCACGATGCAGGCCTGTGGCCGATGGCTTGCCATGGCTAGCGCATTGTTGACGATGGGCTTGTAGGGAATGACTCGATCGACCTCAATGCCACAAGAGGCAGTGAGTAACACCGTCGGCGTGGCATCATCAATGCGTACCGCCAGCTCATGAGCAGCAAAACCACCAAACACCACCGAATGCACGGCTCCAATACGCGCGCACGCCAGCATAGCAATCACGGCTTCCGGCACCATCGGCATGTAGATCACCACACGATCGCCTTTTTTCACGCCATGATTTACCAGCACCCCGGCAAAACAGGCCACTGCTTCCGTTAACTGCGAAAACGTAAACTGCGTCTTTTGCTGGGTCACGGGAGAGTCGTAGATTAAAGCCAGCTGTTCGCCACGACCGGACAACACATGATGATCCAGCGCCAGAAAGGCGGTATTTAACTCACCATCGGGATACCAATGTGCCATAGTCCGCTCATCCAGCGTCATTATCTTCTGCGGGGATCTGAACCAGGAAATTCGCTTTGCCTGATGCCCCCAGAAATTCGTGGGCGAGGTCAACGACTCCGTCATATCCTGTTGATAATTCATACTCGCGCTCCAGTTTAGCTTTTAGTCAGCTTACGTCCTGACGCCAAGCCCCCTCTATTCGACCAAGGGCTACCTCCCTTTCATGATGAGCTCACCGCAACTTGACGCCTCACGCCAGAGTGGGAACACTAGTTGCTACAGCTAGGAACGCCGGCTCCGATAGTCGAGGGCACGGGCTCCTAAGAGGAAAGCTGACATGCATACAAAAACACTATTTATCACCGGCGCCGCCGCCGGCATTGGACGTGAAACGGCAAAAAAATTCGCCTACAACGGCTGGTTTATCGGTGCTGCGGATGTGGATGAAGTCGGCTTACTGAGCCTCAAGCGCGATTTAGGTCCAGACCAATGTATGACCTTTGTCCTGGACGTGACTGAGCCACAACAATGGCAGAGCGCCCTGTCTGATTTTTTTGCACGTACCAAGCGCCTGGATGTACTGGTCAATAACGCCGGAATTCTATCCTCAGGGCCGTTTACCCATACCGATTTCGACAAGCAAGGCATGATCATCGACGTCAACGTGAAAGGGGTCATGGCCGGCTGTTATTACGCACACCGCTATCTTGCGCAAACACCCCATGCCTGCGTGGTCAATCTTGCCTCGGCTTCGGCAATTTACGGACAACCGTCACTGGCCACCTACTCTGCCAGTAAGTTTGCTGTTAAAGGCCTGACAGAAGCATTGAATCTGGAGTGGGAAGAAGACGACATTCGCGTTATCGATATGCTGCCTTTGTTTGTTGCGACGAATATGGTGACGGACATGGATGCTCAATCCATACGTCGTCTTGGGGTGCACCTGACTGCCGATGATGTCGCGCAGGAAATTTTTCGAGCGGTACAACCCGGCAAGTCGTTCTCGCACGTGCACTGGACCGTAGGAAAACTCACGACACTCATGTACCTGGCCGCCAATATCTCCCCGGGATGGATTAATCGAGCGGTAAACCGCTGGATCACACGCCGCTGATCAAACAGGGTTGTCGAGCGCCGTACACGTTTGCGACGGTCTCAACTCATATTTCAAAGCGGACTTTAAACAAAGTCGGGGTTAATGCCCGGTGTACGCCTTCGTCAACTCATCGTGTAACCATTGCCGCTCATCGACTGACAACGCCGATGCCATGATCACATTATTGCCCGCCTCATTGCGGATAACCAAGCCCTGATCGCTGTTCGTCATGCTCGCAACATCAGCGGCTGCAAACTCGAATTTTTGTGTACCCGGCACTCGGCGTCCAGGGCGATTAAGTGGTCCCGGACGATCATGACGACCTGCACGGCCTGCCTGACCAGACGCGACAACTAAACGCGCGACTTTGCCCGAGTCGTAAGACAAGGTGGGCAACGTGAGTAGAAAACGTTCTCGCGGTGGGTATTTAAGTTTGCGTAAGGTCACCCCCACTGCAACAACGCCACCCAGCAACCACGCAGCCAGCCAGACATACAAAAATAGCTCAGACTCTCCCGAGGTGATTTCATTCACCACCGATACAAGCCCTTGCGCCCACAGCAAGCCCCAGATGGCCAAAAAAGCGAGACTGATTGCGCGCTGCCCCTGGGAGATCGGACGCGGTACCGTGATCAGACGGAATCCATTTAATTCACCGACTTCAATCTCTCCGGGAGGCTGTGCCTGACTCATGGTATTTCCTAATAAGTTCTGTGATGTGAATAAAAAAGTCGGCATTAGAGTGCCGCTGAATAAAAAACCACACAGTAACAAACGTAAAGCATAAAAAAACCCCGGACAGGCCGGGGTTTTTCTTTTTACTGTGCAATTCACAGCACAGGTTACTCTGCAATCCAAACATCAGGATCTTTCCCGATATTGCTTAGCGACCTGCTAAGGGGTCCTTCCCTCGATCTTGCACCGAGCTTTCTTCCCGGTGCCGTAATGAACCATTACCAGCCCGTGACTTCCTTCAGTGTCTTACCAATGTCTGCCAAGCTCTTACAAGTTGCCACTCCGGCCGCTTCCAACGCCGCGAACTTATCCGCCGCGGTGCCTTTACCACCCGCAATGATGGCACCAGCATGGCCCATACGTTTACCTGGAGGCGCAGTCACACCCGCAATGTAAGACACAACCGGCTTAGTCACGTTGTCTTTGATAAACGCAGCCGCTTCTTCTTCGGCGGTACCGCCAATTTCACC
>JAYYHP010000316.1:0-29331 GCA_036148335.1 Pseudomonadota bacterium | reverse complement strand
CCGCTGGCAGAGCGCGATCCAGCCCTGTGCTGGCATTTATTGCAGGCCGCGACGCAACAAAACCCCGACTGCCGCGAGCAACTTAATGGCGCCTATTCGTGTTTGTCGTTGCTCGGCATGCAGGCCTTAGTGAAGTTGGTGAAACAACTGCCCGTCGTAGAGGCAGCTCCCACCAGCGTGCATCATCAGCGCTATCGTCAGGCACTGTACACCGCCCATCTGGCAGGCTGTCTGGCAGCGCAATGGGCCAGTATCCGTGGCACACATACGGGCATGGCACACTGGAGCGCCATGCTTGCACACTCAGTACTCTGGCCTTGGTTGCTATTAGAAGAGCGCAGCCACAACTGGTTGTTTTATCTGAGTCAGGGCGATGATCTGGCCACGGCGGCACGCAAAGTGTTTGGTGATGCTCCGGGCAACTGGCAACGGCTGGTGCGTCGTCACCATCTACCGGAAGCCGCTGCGACATTGTTCCGCCCAGAACGCTTACCCAGCAGCAAAGACTGGCAGCAATTACGCAGCCAGGACCCGCGTGACCACGCGCCTGCTCAGGCGCGTCCGCTGGTGCATTTGTGTCAGGCGCCGGAAATGCTGACGCTGACCGCCGCAGCCACCGCCTGGAGCCTGCATCTGGCCCCCGAAGGCAAACGCAGCCGTCGTTGGTTGTCGTTGTGCAGCCATACTCAAGGGCGTGCGCTGGCGGACATTGTTCGCGAGTGCCGACATCTGCAATTACAGGAAGCACGCCTGCGTCGTTCTGGCACCGCCTCGGGCATTGCGCTGTTGGCCAGCCCGGAACCGACCCAGATGAATTACCCGGCCTGGATTGATCCGGCACTGGCAGCTGCGAACGATACCGCTGCCAGCGAGGCCGCCGATAAGCCTGCTGCCCAAGAGCCCACTATTCAAAAGCCCACGGCCGAGGAAACCGCCTCAGGTGAGGTAGGAGACAGCGCCCCTACTACTGAGAGCAAGGAAAGCACGACGGAGAGGGAAACACCGGTCAGTGAGCAGCCAAAACCGGATGAAGCGCAGCAAGGCGTTCCGTATTTGCGCCAGTTAATGCAACGCATTCATGATGATCCCTCCAGCTTTGGCGACTGGCAGTACCTGATGCAGGGTGCCATGTCGGGGCTGACGCAAGGGCTGAAAATGCAGGGAGCGTGTATTCTCCTGCCAGACAAAGCACGAACATCGCTACGTGCGGTCTACCGCAGCCAGTACGCGACCTTGCGGCCTTTTACCGACGGCACGGTCGCGCTGGCCGAAGCGCCGCTCCTCAGACAATTAATGAAAAAACCGGCGGGCATTCTGATTACTACCGATAACCGCCAGCAATACCTGAAAGGGTTCCCCGCATCGGTAGTACAGGAACTCCCGGAGAGCTTTATGTGCATGTCGATCGCCGCGGGAGATCAGCCCATAGGTATTGTCATCGCCGCACGACAACTGCAGGGTGACCTCAGCGACGGTGAATACCGGGCCTTCCGGGCACTGTGCGGGACGACCAGTGAAGGGCTGGCCTCGCTGCGTAAACTGCGTAGCCAGAGTGCAGCCCGCGCCTGACAAGCCCTGAGCACTCAGATACACTGCGCCGCAACATGTGCAGTGATCTGAGTGTTCCCGTTATGACTGACCTTCCCCTTCTGATCGAACCAGAGACCCTCGCCGCGGCGCTGCCGGCCGACGACCTGTTGATCATTGATCAATCGAAAGCCGAGCGTTTTCTGGCTGGGCATATCCCCGGCAGCGTGCACCTCGATTTCAAGCGTCTGCAACGCGTGGGCGAGCCAGTCCCGGGGCTACTGCCAGACACAGACGCCCTCGAACAGGTGTTCTCAGAGCTGGGACTGACGGCCGACAAGCATGTGGTGTGTCTCGATGATGAAGGCGGCGGCTGGGCCGGACGCCTGATATGGGTACTCGACTGCATTGGCCACGCTAAATACTCCTACCTGAATGGTGGCAGTCTGGCCTGGGCAACCGCCGGTCTGGCACAGGAAAGCGGCGACGTCCAAGTCGCGCCTTCTGAGTTCAAGATCGATGCCATAGATCCGCGCTGGACGTTCACGCAAAGCGACATCCTAGAAAACATCGGCAAAGACGACTTCGCCATCTGGGACGCGCGCTCGTATGCTGAATACACGGGCGAGAAGGCCATTTCGAAGCGCGGCGGTCACATTCCCGGTGCCGTAAACTACGAATGGACAAAAGGCATGGATAAAGCACGAGACCTGCGTATCAACGACCTCGACGCCTTCCGTGCCCTGCTGAAAGACATGGGCATCGACGAGGGCAAGCGCATCGCTACCCATTGTCAGACCCACCACCGCTCAGGCTTTACCTACCTGGTCGGTAAAATCCTTGGCCTGGATATCCGCGCCTACGCGGGCTCCTGGTCGCAATGGGGCAACGACCCAAGCACCCCAGTTACCACCGGAGAACAGCCCTGAT
This sequence comes from Pseudomonadota bacterium, assembly GCA_036148335.1. Lineage (GTDB taxonomy): Bacteria > Pseudomonadota > Gammaproteobacteria > Pseudomonadales > Oceanobacteraceae > Thalassolituus. The sequence goes on along the minus strand of JAYYHP010000316.1, from coordinate 26,874 downwards.
GAGCGTCAAAGATAAACTCTTTATTGCCAGCCAATATCTGATTCCACAGCACTTGCTATCCCGTGCTGTCGGCTGTCTGGCGGAAGCTGAAATGGAGTGGGTTAAAAATCCATTAATCAGCCTGTTCATCAAGCAGTTCGACGTCAACATGAACGAAGCCCAGCGCAAAACGCCGGCGGAATTCCGTTGTTTTAACGACTTTTTTACCCGAGAACTGGAAGATGGCGCCCGCACGATTGAAGGCGATGCCTCGGTGCTGTCGTCACCGGCGGACGGCGCCGTGTCTCAGTTGGGCGAAATTGTTGAAGGACGTGTGTTTCAGGCCAAAGGCCAGGATTACTGCCTGACCGAATTACTCGGCGGCAGTACCGAGCGCGCGGAGCCGTTTATGGGCGGCGAGTTCGCCACGATTTATCTGTCCCCTAAAGACTACCACCGCGTACACATGCCCATGACCGGCAAGCTGCGTGAAATGATTTACGTGCCGGGTGACCTGTTTTCCGTCAACCAAACCACCGCCGAAAACGTACCGCGCCTGTTCGCTCGCAACGAACGCGTAGTGTGCATCTTCGATACGGACAAAGGGCCGATGGCCATGGTCCTCGTGGGCGCCATGATCGTTGCTGCGGTTGAGACGGTATGGGCCGGTCACGTTGCACCACCGCGTCGTGAACTGAAAGTCAGCGAATTCGGTGTGCCGGTGGACGTTAACTTGGAGAAAGGTGCCGAAATGGGCCGCTTTAAACTGGGCTCTACCGTTATTCTGTGTCACCCGAAAGGCGTGGTGAACTGGAAAGACACTCTGCAAGCGGGCACGCCGCTGCGTATGGGTGAGGCCATTGCCGACCTCGCGTAACCCAGACGGGATTCGAGCTCGCTAATAGTAAAAGAACAACGGACCTCGGACTTATAAAGCGAGACCGAGGCTGTTGTCAGAGCCGATAAGAAATTCTTCCACGATCTGCCGCTCAGGCATTCGTCCAATCAAAGCTGAGTACATCCGCAATCCGCGCTGCCTGCAGCTGATGCATCAATAGACGATCGATACCCATGGCGACACCGGAGCATTCCGGCAAACCCGACGCCATAGCCGCCAACAAACGCTCATCCAACGGGCGCCCTTGCGCTTCTTTCTCAAAGCGACGACGTTGCTCCAGCGCATCGGTTAATTCGTGGTAGCCGTTTGCCAGCTCAGTGCCATTAAAAAACAGCTCGAAGCGCTGTGCCACCGCATGACCGTCGTCATGGGTGACGACTTTGGCCAACGCCGCCTGACTGGCTGGAAATTCGTCAATGAACACCAGCGTATCTTTCGGCAGGGCCGGTTCGACCAGATGACTCATGATAATGTCGAGCCAACCGTCGCGATCCAGATCGAGATCATTCCCAGCAGCTTTCCGGCCAAGTTGAGCAATGACCTGATCCGACGCGGTGTGTACTTGTATGCCCGCATACTGGCTCAATGCCTCGGCGTAACTCAGCCGGATTTCAGGCAATTCGGCCCAGCGTGATGCAAACACCGCTCGTACCAGATCGCGCACTTCATCCATCAACTGGCTCAGACTCCAGTCGAGTCGATACCACTCCAACATGGTGAATTCCGGGTTATGCCGTTGACCGGCCTCACCGCGACGAAAGACTTTGCACAACTGCCAGATATCGCCACTGCCCGCGCACAGCAGACGCTTCATGGCGTATTCCGGGGAGGTCTGCAGCCAACGCTGATCGCTGGTCTGCATCGGCGTGATGTTGGGGTCAGACACCGCCGCCTGACTCAGCAGCGGCGTATCCACCTCAAGCACGTTCCGGGATTCAAAAAAGGTACGAATCTGACGGTATAACGCAGACCGGGCCGCAAGTGCGGCCCGGTTGCAGGTAGGTTGCCAATCCAGATGATCAGGCACGACCGACGTAATCGCCTGTGCGGGTGTCGATCTTCAGGACTTCACCAATGTTGATGAACAGCGGCACTTTAACCACAGCACCGGTCGACAGTGTGGCTGGCTTGCTACCACCGTTGGCGGTATCGCCTTTCACGCCCGGGTCGGTTTCAACCACTTCGAGGTCGACAAAGTTGGGTGGCGCAACGGTCAGTACGGCGCCGTTAAACAGAGTGACCACGTACACTTCCTGCTCTTTCAGCCACTTAATGGTTTCACCCACGGCTTCTTCGGAAGCACCGTGCTGCTCAAACGAACCATCGGTCGCCATGAAGTGCCAGAACTCACCGTCGTTGTAGAGGTACTCCATGTCATATTCCATGACATCCGCACCTTCCAGTGATTCGCCCGATTTGAAGGTTTTTTCCAATACGCGACCGTTGCGCAGGTTACGCAGTTTGACGCGGTTAAAGGCCTGGCCTTTGCCCGGCTTCACGTACTCGTTCTCAATGATGGAGCATGGCTCGTTGTCGAGCATCACCTTGAGACCTGATTTGAATTCGTTGGTAGAATAGTTAGCCATTTTGACTTCCAATTGTGTCAGGTACAGAAATAAGGTGCGTATCATAACGCGAACAGAGGCGCCTGTAGAGCCAACCGTATCGTCGACCTGTTCTACCGCGACAGCGAGCCCCGATGAGCCTCAGGACTGGCGTCAGATTCTGGCCCAATCCTTCCGTTCTGCTGACGCATTACTGGGCTATCTGGGCCTGCCTGACGACGGCATACTCGCGCCCGATCACCCCGCTCTGGCCTTTCCGCTGTTAGTCCCGCGCCCTTACGCCGACTGCATGACCCGGGGCAACCCGAATGACCCGTTGCTGCGTCAGGTTCTGCCGCTGGCCGCCGAGGGCTTGAACGATCCCGCCTTTGTCACTGATCCTCTGGCCGAAGCCGCCAGCAATCAACAACCGGGAATTCTGCACAAGTATCAGGGCCGGGTACTGATGCTGACCACTACCGGCTGCGCCGTGAATTGCCGCTATTGCTTCCGCCGCCACTTTGCCTACGAAGACAATCGCCTCAGCCGTGAGCAACGACTGCAGGCGCTGGACTATATTCGCCAGGATGACAGCATTCAGGAAGTGATTCTCAGCGGTGGCGACCCGCTCATGTTGCAAGACGACGCGCTGGCCACGCTCATCGATGGTATTGAAGGCATCCCCCACGTGACCCGCCTGCGTATTCACAGCCGTTTGCCCGTGGTTATTCCTCAGCGTATTACGCCGGCATTAATTCAGCGACTTTCAGACAGTCGTTTAAATGTGTGCCTGGTCATTCATGCAAATCACGCGGCTGAATTAACGCCTGCACATGATGGCTTAAACAGGCTGCATAACGCAGGAATTCATGTGCTCAATCAGAGCGTATTACTGAAAGGTGTCAATGATGATCTCAGTATTCTTTCTGATTTAAGCAACAAATTATTTACATTTGGGGTACTCCCCTATTACCTTCACCTCCCAGATAATGTCGCCGGTACGCAGCACTATTTTGTCAGCGACGACGAAGGGCGTATGCTGTACCGAGAATTACGCAAAATATTACCGGGTTACCTGGTGCCGCAGTTAGTTCGGGAAATTCCCGGCGCGCCCTATAAACAGCCGATGATGATGTCCTGATCAGCCAACAAGATGTGATGGCGTTGTCAGTCTGGGGAAAACCAATTCACATTTCAGGTTTGAAGCGGTTAAATGCCCTATACAAGCTGGAAAAATTACGCCATAACGGCTATATAGATTTGTCTACTTTAATAAAATTGAACTAGCGGGAACGCATGGACAGCCAGAATACGCCAATAAAACTGCATATTCCGAACACGACTCAGCCAGAGTTGTCCTTTTGTGCGTCCAATCCGCAAGCCTTCTCCCGTTGGGCCAAAGAATTGCCTATGGCCAACACCGGCGAAGCGTCGCGCCGCTTGTATCAGGCAGTTCGTGAATTAAACGCTTGGGACACCACGCCGATTCAGCGCTTTGAAACGCTGGAAATCATCCGTCCGTATATTCATTCGGTCTGCAAAGTGTTGAACAAACACTTCTTGCAATCGTCCGTGTCCCTGAATGACAAACAGCTCAAAATTGCCAACCTGAGTCAGGCCTTACAAGGGCATCTGGCGACGGGTTACAAGATGGTGGTTGCGCACAGCGTGAATCAACTGGGTGCCGGTGACAAACCACAGCGTCACCTGCCGCGAGCGATCCATCGCGCCATTGCCGACAGCGGCCAGATTATCCTGCGTGCGTTCCAGTTGTACTGCCAGCCACCCGAACGCGCCTGGCTGGACGTTAATCAGCTGTATCTGATGGCCGAAGCACGCCGTCTTGATGGCATGTCCATCGAAGACCAGCAGGCTCGTTACGTACACAAGTCCACCATCCGCGATGCGTTTTTGCGCATTCACTTGTTGGGCGCGGCAAAGCCAAGCAACCTGCGCCAACAGGATCTGGCTCACCTGTACGAGATTTGTGAGTACTGGACCGGCCTCGCATCGCTGACGGCCGCCGACGATGAGAGCGCACTCTTCATCATCAATCTGCATCGCGATCGCCCGGGTCAATATCGCCAGCACTTGCGCGATGCACAGAAAATCAGCTTCCGTAGCCTGAACACGCAAAAACTGGTTCAGGCCCTGAAACTGCACAGCACTGGCAGCCCTGAAAGCCGCCTGACCGTGCCAGATAAAACGTCAGAGAACCTGATTGCTCACACTATTCAGTCGTGGGGCATTCACTGGCAGCGCTCGTTCCGTCGCATCAGTGCCGATGGTGGCTTACGTGTTTGCGTCGGTTTGTCCGCCCTGCACTACTATACCGCCGGCAAGCGCGACTTTGATCAGGTCTCCCTGAATATGAAACCGGTCGAGACCTCGCTCTCGGGTGGCATTGATACTGGCAGTACCGGTGAAGATATCTGGGCCGACGCATTCGATGCTGGCGGCTCGCGCATGCCAGAGAATAACGATCTGAATCTGGATGCCATCGAATTTATCAACCGCCATCAGGCGGAAGAGGAAGAGGCCAACCAGCCGAAGACTCGCTACAACAACTACGAAGTGACGCTGATCAACACCAGTCCGGGTGGTTACTGCCTGCACTGGGCTGGCGAAGTGCCCTCTGCCATTCAAGCCGGTGAGCTGATTGGCATTCAGGAAACCGGTGTCCGCCACTGGTCCGTTGGGGTGATTCGTTGGATTCGTCACCTGCGCGGTGAAGGCACGCAACTGGGTGTCGAACTACTGGCTCCAAAAGCCGAAGTCGCTATTGCGCGCTTGCTGCAAAAAACCGGCAGCAACGGCCCGCAGATGCGCGCTCTGGTATTGCCAGCGATTAAAGCCATCGCCCAGCCTGCCACTCTGCTGCTACCACGCGTGCCGTTTCGCACCGGCAACAAAGTTGAGGTCATGCATACGGAACTGAATGGCCGCTATCAACTGAGCAAGAGTCTGGCGTCGACCAGCAGCTTCAGCCAGTTCCAGTTCCGCTCCACGGGCGTCACCGCCGAGCAACAGAAGAGTGTCACCACGACGGATGGCCTGATCGAAGACGATTTCGATTCTCTTTGGAATAAGCTCTGATACCGAGCCGTCGCATTGTGACTATAGTTGTCACAATGTGACGTTTTTCTTCACTCAACGTCCCCCTATAATCGCCGGTTTTTCTGGCTTTGGTCCTTGAGGTTTATATGGTTTCCACCCGCGACACACTGCATCTTCTGATGATGATGGAGACGCAGAACGACGCCGAGCAGCTGATCAGTCTGATCCGCAATGCCGGCTTCAGCACGCGGGCACAGTCAGTGTCACATTACGACCAGTTCGAAGAATCCTTACGCGCGGCAAACTGGGATGTCATCGTTGCCGACCCCGGCCTCGCCACACTGGATTTCAACGAGTTACTGAACCGCGTTCAGCGCCTGAATCTGGATATCCCACTGATTCTGGTGCCGGAAGAAAGCGACCCCATGCTGGTTGAATCGGCGCTGATGAAAGGCGTCGCGGCGGTGGTCCCCGTGGACGAGAACAACACGTTATTGGCCAGCATCCGTCGTGAGCTACGTGACCTGCGTACGCGTCAGGAAGTGCGCCTGTTGCAGGTTCGCCTGCGTGATGCCGAAAAACGCTGCCGACAGCTGCTGGAAAGCTCCCGTGATCCGATTGCTTACATTCATGACGGCATGCACGTCTACGCCAACAGCGCCTATCTAGAATTGTTTGGCTATGCCAGTGGCGATGAACTCGAAGGCATGCCAGTGATGGATATGATTGCTGCGGACAGCCACGGCGACTTTAAGGCCTTCCTGAAGCAGTACCAAAGCGCCCTGCCAGAAGCTACGGAATTACAAACCACCGGTGTCCTGCCGGATGGCAGCCAGTTCCCGATGCAGATCAGCTTTACCGAAGCAACTTACGCCGATGAGCCTTGTACTCAGGTTCAGATTCATCGCCTCGATCAACAAAGCGACCTGTCCGATGAGTTGGTTGAGTTACGCAATCGTGACCAGCTGACCAGCCTGTTCAGTAAAGAGTATTTCCTTGAACGTCTGGGCCGCGCCATTGATCACGCAGTGGTCGAAAAAGAATTCAGTACCTTAATGTACATCTCGCTGGATCAGTACGATGCACTGGTTCGCAGTGTCGGCCTGCAGGCGGCAGACGAAGTCGTTAAAGCCGTCAGTCAGTGTCTGCTGGATACCGCCGAGCAATTTGATATAACCGCCCGCCTTGGCGATGACGTCCTCGCCTGGATGATGCCGGGCGGTGACCCGGAAGCCGCACGGGAACACGCTCTGCGCCTGCTGTCTCTGGTGAACCAGCAGATGATTGATCTGGAGCAGCGCACGGTACAACCAACAGTGTCTATTGGTATCTCCATGATCACTGACGCCAGCCCATCGCCGGATGCCACGTTGCAACAAGCGCACCTGGCGGCAGATCAGGTGGCGGAAAATAATCCCGAGGACAATGGCAACGGCGTACACCTGTTTGTACCGGACGGCAAAAGCGAACGTCGTCAGACACAGAATATCCAGCGTGTGGTCGAAGACGCTCTGAAAGGCAATCGTCTGAAGCTGGTGTTCCAGCCGTTAATCAGCATGCGTGGCGAAGAAGCCGAGCACTATGAAGTACTACTGCGCCTACCCATCGATGAGCATCACGAGATGTCGGCCGGCGAGTTTATCGACAGCGACGATGTCAGCGACTTACTGAAGCGAAAACTCGACCGCTGGGTCATCCTGCACGCCACCAAATTACTGTCTGAGCGCCAGAAGGCCGGTAAAGACACGCGCTTGTTTATTAACCTGACCAGCCCATCGCTGCGCGACGAAGGCCTGCCCGCCTGGGTACAGGTGGCTCTCAAAGCCGCAGGACTGAAACACAGCTCGATTATCTTTCAGGTAGCTGAAGAAGACGCCGTGCGCTTTACCGCACCGGCAAAACGCTTTTGCTACCAGATGCACGCCAGCGGTATTCAAACCGCCGTCACTCAGTTTGGCTGCGAGCTCTCGCCGATCAAGCTGCTGAAGAACGTTGATTTTGATTTCGTCAAAATCGACGGCTCATACAGCCGCGACCTTAACAGCAACAGCGGTAAGTCACTGCGGGATCTGCTCAGTAAGGTGCATGAAGTTGGAAAAGTCAGCGTGGTGCCGTTCGTTGAAAGCGCCGCCGCCGTGTCTGGCATCTGGCAGTTTGGGGTGCACTTTATTCAGGGGCACTACATCCAGCCGCCACAAGCCGCCATGGATTACGACTTCTCAGAAGAATAAGAGAGCAGAGTAAGCGAGAAGAAAAAAGAGAAAAGAGAAAAGAGAAATCACGCTGAGCAGCCCCAGATCAGTCATGACGCTGGACGCTGCTCACAGAGACGGACCACGATTAATGAATATCGCGATCGTGGTACCCCAAGAGGTACAGAATACCGTCCAGGCCCAGCGTTGAGATCGCGTGCTTAGCGTTTTCACGAACCAGCGGCTTAGCGCGGAACGCAATTCCAAGACCCGCCACCGACAACATCGGCAGGTCGTTAGCACCATCCCCAACCGCAATGGTCTGTTCCAGACGAATGCCTTCACGCTCGGCCAGTTCTTGCAGCAATTCGGCTTTGCGAGCACCGTCGACGACACGCCCGGTGACCCGGCCGGTGACAATACCGCCTTCCATTTCCAGCTCATTGGCGTAGACATAGTCGATGCCCAGACGCTGCTGCAGATAGCGACCAAAATACGTAAAACCGCCGGAAAGAATCGCAGTTTTGTAGCCCAGCGCTTTCAGGTTGCTGATCAGTCTCTCGGCGCCTTCGGTCACCGGCAAGCGCTCAGCAATGCCTTCCAGTACATCGCCACTCAGACCTTTAAGTAGCGCCACTCGCTGCTCAAAGCTTTGCGTGAAGTCGAGCTCGCCCTGCATGGCGCGCTCGGTAATTTCTGCCACTTGCTCGCCCACACCGGCGGCATGCGCCAGCTCATCGATGACTTCGGTCTCAATCAGTGTGGAGTCCATATCGAAACACACAAGACGACGGGTACGACGGTACACGTCGTCTTCCTGGAACGCGATATCAACGCCAAGGTCGTTCGCTGCTTCCAGGAACTGCGCCCGCAAGGCCGACTGATCTGCATCGCCACGTACGGAGAATTCTACGCACGCGCGGGTCGTTTCACTGCGTTTATCCAGCGGCACCCGGCCCGACAGACGATTGATGTGGTCAATGTTCAGGTCGTGCTCAGCAACGATGGAGGTGACACGAGCGATGGCATCAGCCTGAATGGTACGGGCCAGTAAGGTGATGATGTGGCGGGGTTTGCCCTGTCCGGCAACCCAATGGTCGTAGCTTTCCGGAGTGACCGGAGTAAAGCTGACTGCCAGTCCCATTTCGTGCACACGAAACAGCACGTCTTTCAGCACCGGCGCGGCCTCTGCGGTTGAAGGAATCGCGGCCAGTACACCCAGTGACAGTGAGTCATGGATTTCTGCCTGCCCGATGTCGAGAATGGTGACATCGTACTGCGCAAGAATACGGCTGATGGATGCCGTCACACCCGGTTTGTCCGCACCTGTAATGCGGATAAGGACCAATTCTGTCACTTAAATTACCTACTAGCGGGTCTGAGCTTATCGGTGTGAAAGTTCGTTCATGCTGCCAATATTCGCAGCGCGTCAATCGAGTTAGCAAATTAGCAAGTTAGCAATCCCAGGCAAACGGTGGTTATCAGCCAGAGCTAATTTGTCCCACCAGGACTGTTCGACGTCGCGCGAGCCCTTCCTCAACTATACTGACCTTGGAGAACTGCCTAAGGTCACAGAATAGTGATTCTGTTCTGGTGTTGCGATTGACGCGGCATATAATACCTTAAGTTCATGGAAAATTCCGATTATTCAGGTCAGGCGATGATGAAATCCGGTTCATTGAAAGAATCTCTCAATACCAGCCAGCGTGCCGGTCTCATCGCGGCTTTGCTGGTGTTAGTCAGTGGCCTGCTGCTTACCGCATTTACCTATCAAAGCCTGTTCACTCAACTCTCTGAGGAGCAAGGCGAAGCCAATCAGCGTCAGTTGCAGCAGCTCAGTGCGCTGCTTGCGCCAACGCTGGTGCGCGACGATCGTATCTCTTTAAATCTCACCTTAGATGACTGGGCCAGTGACCCGGCCATGCCTGCTATCCGCGTGCTTGATAAAGACGAACGCCCGATAGCCAGTCAGGGACGCATCAGTGCCGAACTGACCCGCCAGACACTGACCATCGAGCAGGACGGCGTGCATCTGGGCATGCTCGAGGGGTACACCAGCAATGAGCCTGCCGCCATGGCCGCGCGCCGGTTTGCCTCACAAAATGCCTTAATGACCGCTGGTCTGACCCTTATTGCCGGTTTGCTGGCCTGGTTACTCAGCGAACGCCACAGCCGTTATCTGCGTCAACTTAACGGTCGCCTTAGCGGCTGGCGCGACGGGGATGAATTACGACTGCCCATGGGCCCGGAAAACCCCGAGCTGCAATCCTTACACTCCGTGCTGGGCGACATCTCCCGCCGGGAACAACAACGTCGTGCCGTAGAGCAGGCGCTGGGGCAGTTCATGGCCACCGGCGACACGCCCTTTCCAGACCCAATGAAGTACTACGACAGCGCCATGCTGTTTATTGAGATTCAGGATCTGGAGTTGCTGCAGCAGCGCCTTAGCGCCGAAGAACTCAGCGATACTCTGAACCAGTACCACCGCCTGCTGACGCAAGCAGCGAAACTGTACAACGGCAAAGTCGACCGCTATCTGGGCGATGGCGTGGTGATGCTGTTTGGCGTGCCGGGGCGGGACCCGAATGCCGCCATGCATTGCTTATACGCGGCGCGCTTATTTACCAGCCTGGTCAATCATCTGCACGAACATAACTCCGGCATTCTGCCGCTGGAATTCAACGTCGCGGCACACTGGGGGCCGGTGCTGATGGCGCCGCTACAGGACGGTGTCTCGACTCAATACAGTCTGATCGGCGATGCCGTTCACTGGGCCTACCATCTGGCGACCCACAGTGAAGAGCGAAGAATTCTGGCCAGCCAGACGCTGATCGAAATGCTGGAAGATGGACACGATGTCATCTGGAATGAAGGCCCGAACATCAAAGATCTGCACGGTGGTGTGCAGGCAACGTACTGGTTAAACCAGCTTCCAGAAAAGACAGAATCGTTAATTTCGCGTCAGGTGAAACACATCACCAGCATGACCGAAAGCGCCTGAGCCAACCGCCAGACACGCTGCACAGGATACGAGCGCCACACAGGATACGAGCGCTACACAGGATACGAGCGCCACACAAGATACGAGGCCAACAGAGTTAGGAACGCGCAGCCTGACGCTGTGCTTCTTGCAAGGCCTGCAAGCGCTCAAGCACACCAATGCCTGCCGTCAGGTTTTCTCCCGGTGCCCAGGCATCCGCCAGATAGAGCACCGCTTCTAACGTACTGACACCGTCTTCGCGCTGACTTTTACGGTGGTAAACCGAATTTGGAATCGTAGTGGGCAGACTCACCCGCATCAGGGTCGTGAGCCAGGGATTCAGGTGCAACAGACGTCGGACCTTACGCCAGGTGCCATCCAATACCAGTACATGCGTGATGGAGTCTCGAGCCTGATCCGCACTCAGACATGGCTGACCATCGGCGGGATACAACAACGCACACTGCCCGGCCGCCAGCGCCTCCGCTGGAAACACCTCTTCTGCCGATAAGGTATCGCCCACCAGCAAACGACTGCCGGGCGTTGAACGTTCCAGCAGAGGTGCCGTCGACAATGGATGACGGGATTCATCCGGGTCTTGCCAGATTACCAACTCAAACGGCAGTGCCTGCGTGACCAAATGGCTGCACAGGCACACCCGCTGCGGACGGCCGCAGCCGTCACAGGTCACTCGGCTCACCCGCGCTCCAGCAGAGGTTTGAGGAAGCGCCCGGTATGGGAAATCGGCGACGCGGCAACGTCTTCAGGCGTGCCTTCGGCAATAATATCGCCGCCCTTTGAGCCGCCCTCAGGGCCGAGATCCACGATCCAGTCGGCGGTTTTGATCACGTCCAGATTATGCTCAATCACCACCACGGTATTGCCGTGGTCGCGCAAGCGATGCAGCACTTCCAGCAGCTGTTCAATGTCGTGGAAGTGAAGGCCCGTGGTGGGCTCGTCGAGGATGTACAGCGTATTCCCGGTGTCACGTTTCGACAGTTCTTTCGCCAGTTTAATACGCTGCGCTTCACCGCCCGACAGCGTCGTCGCCGCCTGCCCCAGCTTGATGTAGCTTAAGCCGACATCCATTAGAGTTTGCAGTTTACGCGCCACGGCCGGAATGGCATCAAAGTACTGACGCGCATCCTCCACCGTCATATCCAACACTTCGTGGATGTTCTTGCCTTTGTAGCGAATATCCAGCGTTTCACGGTTGTAACGCTTGCCCTTACAGACATCACACGGCACGTAAATGTCGGCCAGAAAGTGCATTTCGACTTTAATCACGCCGTCGCCCTGACAGGCCTCACAACGGCCGCCTTTCACGTTAAACGAGAAACGGCCGGCCTTGTAACCGCGAGAACGCGCTTCCTGCGTGCCAGCAAAGAGTTCGCGTACGGGAGTGAAAATCCCCGTATAGGTTGCCGGATTAGAGCGCGGCGTACGACCAATCGGGGACTGATCAATATCGACCACTTTATCGAGGTCCTTCAGCCCTTTGACCGACTTATGCTCGGACGCTTTTAACGTGGTTGCACCGTTCAGTGCCGTCGCCGCCAGAGGGTACAGGGTACGGTTAATCAGGGTTGATTTACCCGAACCGGATACGCCCGTGACACAGGTCATCAGCCCCAGAGGAATCGTCAGGTCCACCTGATTGAGGTTGTTGCCGTTGGCACCGCTCAGCGTGAGCGTGCGCTTTTTATCGAACGGGATGCGTTTTTCAGGCACGGCGATGCCACGCTCACCGTTGAGGTATTTGCCGGTGACCGACGCTTTATTTTTCATCACCTGTGCCGGCGTGCCCTGCGCGACGACAGAGCCCCCATGGACACCGGCGCCGGGGCCGATATCAATCAGGTGATCGGCGCTGCGGATGGCGTCTTCATCGTGCTCGACGACTAATACGGTATTGCCCAGATCACGCAGGTGGAACAGGGTTTTCAGCAGGCGATCGTTGTCACGCTGATGCAGACCAATCGACGGTTCATCAAGGATATACATCACGCCCACCAGACCGGCACCGATCTGAGACGCCAGACGGATACGCTGCGCTTCGCCCCCGGATAACGTGTCGGAGCTGCGGTTCAGGGTCAGATATTCAAGACCTACATTCACCAGAAATTGCAGACGATCGCGAATTTCTTTCAGAATTTTTTCAGCAATCTCGCCTTTATGGCCATCCATTGTCAGGTCAGTGAAGTAGGCATGTGCATCTTCAACCGGCATGGCGGTACAGGCATGAATCGTTTTATCACCGATAAACACATTGCGTGCCTCACGACGTAAGCGCGACCCATCACAGGTCGGGCATGGCTGCACGCTCAAGTACTTGGAGAGTTCTTCCAGCACCATTTGTGAATCGGTTTCGCGATAACGACGATCCAGATTCGGCAGCACCCCTTCAAATGGGTGCGATTTGATCATGCGGTCGCCACGAGAGTTCACATAAATGAAGTCGATGCTTTCCGTGCCGGAACCATTCAATACGACATCGCGCTGCGCTTTGCTCAGCTCCACCAAAGGGGTATCAATGTCAAAGCCGTAATGTTCTGCCACCGAACACAGCATCTGGTAGTAATACACGCTGCGGCGATCCCACCCACGAATCGCGCCTTCACCAATGCTCAACGAGTCATCGTGCACCACCAGATCTGGATCAAAATACTGTTTTACGCCCAGGCCATCGCAGCTCTGACACGCGCCAGCCGGGTTGTTAAAGGAGAACAGACGAGGTTCCAGTTCAGACAGGCTGTAGCCACAATGCGGGCAGGAGAACTGAGATGAAAACAACAGCGCTTCAGCCTTGGTGTCCTCCATCGAAGCCACCAGAACCAAACCGCCACTCAGATCCAGACAAGTTTCAATGGATTCGGACAGGCGCTGCTCGATGCCTTCTTTGACCTTAAAGCGATCCACCACGACTTCAATGGAGTGCTTTTTCTTTTTGTCGAGGTCCGGTGTGTCATCCAGATCGCACACCGTGCCGTCAACGCGCACGCGGATAAAACCCTGAGCGCGCAGGCTTTCAAAAACGTGCACGTGCTCGCCTTTGCGGTCACGCACCACCGGCGCAAGAATCATGTGTTTGCTGTCATCGGGCAATTCCATGATGGCATCCACCATCTGGCTGACCGTTTGAGCTTCCAGCGGAACGTCGTGATCCGGACAGCGAGGCGTCCCCACACGTGCGAACAACAAGCGCAGGTAATCGTAGATTTCAGTGACGGTCCCCACCGTAGAACGCGGGTTGTGCGATGTGGACTTCTGCTCGATGGAGATGGCGGGCGAAAGTCCCTCGATCAAATCGACATCAGGCTTTTCCATCATCGACAGGAACTGGCGGGCGTAAGTCGATAGCGACTCGACGTAGCGACGCTGACCCTCGGCGTAGAGCGTATCAAACGCCAGAGACGACTTACCCGAACCACTCAGGCCGGTAATCACCACGAGCTTGTCGCGCGGGATATCGATGTCGACGTTCTTCAGGTTGTGCGTCCGGGCGCCGCGGACCAGAATCTTATCCATGGATAGCGTTCACTGCCAAAATTCGAAAGCCCACATTGTAAAGGAAGCCACCGAGCGGTGACACCTACCACCTGAGTTGTTTCAGGGACTCTCTGTTGCTTCGTCGGCAATTAGCTCGTGCATGTTCTCTTTCGCCCAATTCACCGCCTGAATACGATTACTGGCGCCGATTTTCTTAAAGAGGTTATAGACGTGGGTTTTAACGGTGTGCTGGCTGACATTCAGCGCTTCGGCGACTTCCGTATTTGTAGCGCCGGTGGCGGTCAGGCGCAGTATCTGCTTTTCACGTTTGGTCAGCACCCCGGTAAAGCCAGCAATGCGTTTCGGGCGCTCACGGGCGCGGTCGACGAGAATGGCCATCAGTTCACGGGGCAGCCAGAGTTCGCCTTTGCGAATGCGGCGAATGGCATTTAACACCTGCTGGTCGCCGGTGCCGGAATAAATTAAACCACGCACCAATGGCCAGCTGATCAGGCGCTCCAGCGGATGGCGTTTGGGTGCGTTGTACAGTACAAGAATAGTCTCGGCATCTCGGTCGTGCAGCGGATCAAACAATTCCAGCAAGCGATCCATCGGCGCGCTGTCGCAATCCAGTAGCGCCATCACCGGGCCATCGCCAATGTCCCACGACTCACGCCAGAAGCGCGGATCGATGATGTGGCAATCGACACCAATGTCCTGATGAAAATAGCTGATGAGTACTGAATTATTCAGGTTGGTCTGACCAAACATCACGATACGGTAGTCAGACTGAGTCGCTCTCGCGTCCATTCCCTGGCTCCTGTTCCTTATGAGTAAGATTCATCCATACACACGGGCTCCATTACACCGCGTAGGCCAGTGTACCTTAAATGTCCCGTTGTGACAGGGTGTGACACATGCCAACTACGAGCATCAGCACACACCCTACCTGACAATCTGTTAGACTAGCCGTCCTTTATTTAACGCACCTCAGAACACTGCTGTGACTACTGATCATAACGAACAACGCGCCGTTGTCTCACTCGCCTCCCTTTACGCTTTGCGTATGCTAGGCCTGTTTATGGTGCTGCCGGTCATGATGCTGGAAGGCGAGCAACTGGCAGGCGCCACGCCGCAATTGCTTGGACTCGCGATGGGTGTGTATGGCCTGACTCAAGCATTGTTACAGATTCCAGCCGGTGCTTTGTCAGACCGTATCGGGCGTAAACCCGTCATTATCGGCGGCTTACTGGTCTTCGCGTTAGGTAGCGTCATTGCCGCCACCGCCGACTCTGTCTACGGCGTCATCCTCGGCCGTGCCTTGCAAGGTGGCGGCGCCATTGCCAGTGCGATTATGGCGCTGGTCACCGACCTGACCCGTGAAGAAAATCGCATGAAAGCGATGGCCAGCATCGGAGCCAGCATTGGTTTGTCGTTTTCAGTGGCGCTGGTGCTTGGCCCGTGGCTGGCTGGACTCGGGGGCCTCTCTCTGATTTTTGCCATGACAGCGGTCCTGGCCATCGGTGGCATTCTGGTCACCGTCTGGGTGATTCCAACGCCCAAAGCAAAACCGCACCGCGATGCCCGCGCCGTGATCCCCGAGGTGCTGACACAGCTGCGCAATCCGCAGATGTGGCCATTAAACATCGGTATTTTTCTGCTGCATGCGCTCATGGTGGCCATCTTTGCAGCCGTCCCCGGAAAACTGGTCAGTGCCGGTTTGGACATTGAGCAACATAGCTGGCTGTACCTGCCGGTGTTGGTCGCGTCTTTCGTGCTCATGGTGCCCATGATCATCGTTGCGGAAAAACGCAGAAAGATGAAAAGCGTGGTCATTATTGGTGCCGGAGTGATTGGCATCGCGCTGCTGGCCATGAGTCAGGCGACGGCGCTCTGGCACTGGATCGCTCTGATGCTGCTGTACTTCTGGGGTTTCAATCTGATGGAAGCTTCCCTACCCTCCTGGCTCAGTAAAATTGCTCCGGCAGGTGCCAAGGGCAGTGCCATGGGTGTGTACTCCAGCATGCAGTTTTTTGGGGCCTTTATTGGTGGCAGCCTGGGTGGCTGGCTACTGAATGATTTTAGCGCCGGCACACTATTTGTCGGCTTAGGGGCAATGGTGGTACTTTGGGCACTATGGATGTCACAGACGCAACCGCCGCGTCATCTGGTCAGCGTTCGCCTGAATGCCACGACACCACTGACCAGCCCTGAATTGACACAATTACAAGCATTGCCCGGAGTAGCCGAGGTACTCTCATTACCCGATGAGAACGCGGTCTATCTCAAGGTCAGTGCCGACGAATTTGATCGGGACAGCGCATTGGCCCTTATTGATTCCACAGGAGAAAAACATGGCACGCAGTGTTAACAAAGTCACTCTGATCGGCACACTGGGTCGCGACCCGGAAGTCCGCTATCTGCCCAATGGTAATGCCGTTGCCAACCTGTCACTGGCAACCGACGAAAGCTACAACGACAAGCAGACTGGCCAGAAAGTAGATCAGACTGAATGGCACCGCCTGACCGTGTACGGTCGTCTGGCAGAGATCTGTCAGCAGTACCTGAAAAAAGGCGCACGTGCTTACTTTGAGGGTAAGCTGCGTACCCGTGAATGGGAAAAAGACGGCGTAAAACGCTACACCACAGAAATCATCTGTAATGAAATGATGATGCTGGATTCCCGCGGTGAAGGCATGGGTGCTCCCGGCCAGATGCCAGGCGGCATGAGCGGTGGAATGAACTCAGGCATGAGTGGCGGCTACCAGCAGGCGCCTCAAGCGGCACCACAAGGGTATCAACAAGCGCCTCAGCAGCAGGCGCCGCAGCAAGCGCCACGTCAACCAGCCGCTCCTCAATCAGCACCCCAGCCACAAGGGGGTTACGGCAACGCACAGGGTGGTTACCAGCAAGCGCCGCAGCAAGCTCCTCAACCTGCACCACAGCCGAGCAACAGCTTCGACGATTTTGACGACGATATTCCGTTCTGATCACTGCGATCAAATGCAGTGACTGACGACATGGATGACGTCATCCTTCATCAGTTCACAGGCACCAGTTAACAGACACTCGTCTGTTAACTGGTCTCTAACGACGGTTTCACAACGTCATTCAGGCCAAGTATCCTGCCGCTTTTCCACCTTATAATGGCGCGCAACGCCAATCCCCCTTGGGGCATAATGGGCCACCCAATTCCCTGCCACACGACTTTGACAGGACACCAACATGGAAACAACGACGCTCAACCATCCACTGCCCGCTATTGTGCAGTACGTACGTATCGCTTTAAAAAACCCAGGCAAGCCTAAGGCGCCGCTGGAATACGCCGAACGCGCCCGGGTCGAGCGTAAGCAAATCAAGGTGAACCCGCAGGAGCTGGAAGAGTACCGTCGCCAGTGCGGTTTCCAGAAAAGTAAGACACTGCCTTTCACCTACCCTTTCCTGTTGGCGTTCCCGCTGCAAAGCCATCTGTTTTTGTCCGATGCTTACCCGTACGCCGTCATGGGGCTGGTGCATATCCGCAATGTAATTACTCAGCACAAAGCCATTCCGAACGACGCCACACTCGACATCGACTGTACTTTGCTGGGTCCAGAAACCGTCTACCACGGTGAACTCTTCACCTTCCACACGCGTATCTTCCTGGAAGGCGAACTAGCTTGGGAATGTCGTACTGTGCTGCTGAAACGCGGCAAGAAAAACCCAGAGCTGGAGAAGTCTCCGACGTTGAATATCGTAGAAAACCCAGAGCGCATCGTCGACTGGGAAGTACCGGCACTGACCGGCGTGAAATACGCGCTGCTGGGTCGAGACATCAACCCGATTCACCTATTCCCGTTTACGGCAAAAGCGTTTGGCTTTAAGCGCCCGATTGCACATGGTATGTGGGCCAAAGCACGAGCCATGGCGTCCATTGAGCCGCACCTGAAAGGCCGCGCTGCCGAGGTCACCGTCGACTTCAAGCTGCCGTTGTTCCTGCCGGGAGCCGCCACACTGGGCTTTAACGTGGATGCCGAGGGCATCGACTTCAGCCTGGTTGACCCAGAAGACAACACCAAACCGTACCTCAACGGTCAGGTACGCTACCTGTAATTCTGACAGGCATAAAAAAACCGGCCAATGGCCGGTTTTTTTATGGGCATCGCCTTACATCACACCGAACAACACTTCGGAGTTGAGGCCATGCTTCTCAAATACTTCGCGCAGGCGCTTCAGTGCTTCTACCTGAATCTGACGTACACGCTCACGAGTCAGGCCAATCTCACGACCCACATCTTCCAGTGTGCTTGGTTCATAGCCGCGCAGACCAAAGCGACGGGACAGGACTTCGCGCTGCTTTTCTGGCAGCTCTTCAATCCACTGCGACAGGTTGCTCTGGATATCGTCGTTCTGGAGTTCAGCGCCCGGATCTTCAACACGCTCATCGGCGATGGTATCGAGGATCGACTTATCTGAATTCGGGCCCAGTGGAGTGTCCACGGACGTCACACGCTCATTCAGTTTAAGCATACGCTTGACGTCGTCGACCGGCTTATCGAGGAGTTCTGCAATGTCTTCGGCGGTTGGCTCATGATCCAGCTTCTGAGCCAGTTCACGTGCTGCACGCAGATAGACGTTTAATTCTTTGACCACATGAATTGGCAGACGAATGGTGCGGGTCTGGTTCATGATGGCACGTTCGATGGTCTGGCGGATCCACCAGGTCGCGTAGGTCGAGAAACGGAAGCCACGCTCTGGATCGAACTTTTCTACGGCACGGATCAGCCCCAGGTTACCCTCTTCGATCAGATCGAGCAGTGACAGACCACGATTAACATAGCGGCGGGAGATTTTAACCACCAGACGCAGGTTACTTTCGATCATGCGTCGGCGGCCCATTTCGTCGCCTTTACGGGCCAGTCGTGCGTAATGCACTTCTTCTTCGGCAGACAACAGCGGAGAGAAGCCAATTTCGTTGAGGTACATCTGGGTCGCGTCCAGCGTTTTCCCTGATGTATCGGCCGCAAATCGTTCGTCCTGGCCGCCATCTTCTGCGGCGTCTTCAGCTGACACTGCTTCTACGTCTTCAAATACTTCGTCTTGCAGAAGTTCTCGTTGTTGTACTGCCATGTTCATACCCGCCTATGGTCGGTGAGCAAACTGAACCTGAACCGAAACAGGTTGTGTTGTCAGTCTGCCTGTTGATTGTTATCCACCCTCCCTGCGCGCTGGCAAGTACTGCAGTGGATTTACCGGCTTGCCGTTTTCTCGGATCTCAAAGTGAAGCTTCACTTTGTCGGTACCAGTAGATCCTTTTTCGGCAATTTTCTCGCCCGCTTTAACTTCTTGGTTTTCGCGGACCAGAATGCGGCTGGCGTGGGCGTAGGCGCTGAGGAATCTGTCGTTGTGACGGACAATCACCAGATTGCCGTATCCCCTGAGCCCTGTGCCTGCGTAGACCACTGTCCCCGCCGCTGCTGCCAACACAGATTCCCCCAAAGCCCCGGACAGATCAATCCCCTTGTTGACGGGGTCTTTGGTTGAAAATTGACCAACCATGGCGCCTTTTGACGGCCATTGCCACCCTAAAACCGGCCTGTTTGGCAGGGGTTCTGGCGAAATATGACTATTTTTGGGTTTTTCCTCAGTTTTGACACTTCGCGGCGTCGATGATTTTGACGGCTTTCTGACACTAGTCACCGGCGCCTTAGCGGCTTCGGCGGCGGTGTAATTGATGTCAATTCTCTGACCGGGATAAATGGTATACGGAGAGCCAATGGAGTTAGCGTTCGCCAACTCGCGATAGTCCAGTCCGTAGCGCCAGGCGATGGTGTACAGAGTTTCGCCCGAGCGAACTGTATGGAAACCTGACGCCGTTCTGTCGCGACTGAATTTCTTGTCAACTGAGACAAACCCGCCATTACCACTACAGGCGGCCAGGGCAAGGGTGAACATGACTAATGTGACAGATACGACGGATTTCATAGGTAGGAACAAACAATCAAGTTTTTGACACCTGCGAATGACGGCTTTCTGGCCATGTAACGTATTGCAACTTTCATAACGCAGTGGAATTAAAAAATTATTTTTTAATCGATATTTATTCTAAAAAAATCGAAAGTTTTTTATGTGCTAGACAGTGTATACAGGAATTCCATCACGGTGATCAAAGAAAACAACTGACTTAACATACGTTCATTATACTTTAGCGTCGCTTTCACCACCGGCGAGCTTTTCCATGCCCAACACCAACATGGCCCCTGCGCACATCAAACCCACGGCCCACAGTAACGATTCGTCAACCAACGGCAGCACCGGAGTCTCGATAAACGGCACTGTTTCGCCCTGACTGTTGACCCGTGTCTGTACGACCTCTTTCCACGGCCAGACCTTCACCAATGACCCCAGCATAAAGCCCGTTAGCAGCGCCATGGTGACCGACATAAAGTGATGCAGTAACCAGTTGAGTAAACGCGAGAACAGCAACAGGCCAAGCCCCGCGCCCGCCGCCAGCACCGCCAGTGCACCAATGTCCGCATTTTTCACCGCGGCCACTGCAGGGGCGTACAACCCCATCAAAAGCAGGATAAAGCTGCCCGAAATCCCCGGCAGAATCATGGCGCAGATGGCAATGCTGCCAGCCAGGAACAAGGTCAGCGTGGTCGGCTCGGTTTCAGCCGGCCCGACCAGACTGATCCCCGCAGAAATCAATATCCCCAGTATCAGAGCTACACCTTCCTGCCAGCGCCACTGGGTAATGGTTCGGGCAATATGAAGCGAAGCCGCGATAATAAGACCAAAGAAGAATGACCAGAGTTCAGTGGGGTATTGCTCAAGCAGAAAGTGAATCACCCGGGCCAGAGAAACGATGGCCGTCAGAATGCCCGCGCCCAGCGCCAGTAAGAAGTTGCCATCCATCGCCGCCCACGCCGCTTTGATGCCTTGCTGACGTAGCGTCTTCAGTAACTGCAGATTCACGGACGCAATAGCATTCAACAGCCGGGCGTAGATACCCGTAATAAAGGCAATGGTGCCACCTGAGACTCCAGGCACTACATCGGCGGCCCCCATGGCCATGCCTTTGAGAAATACTTTCACTGCGTTCACAACACTCTCCAACGTCACTTTTGTTCGCGATTGCGAAGGTTTCAATGCAGGGCGATCATTCACCTGCGTTTAATGGGCGCGCCTTGGTGGTTGCCCCTACATCGGCGCCCTACAACGGCGCCCTATAACTGCGCCCAAATAAAAAGGGACGCCAAGGCGTCCCGGAATTGAATTACTTTTGCACGCCCGATAAAAAGGGCACGAACTTGGCCGGCTCCAGTGTCTTGCGGGCAAAGTAGTCACCACGACGAGTGATCAGCACTAATGATTGCTCTTCACCACCCACGGGGATGATCATTCGGCCACCATCGGCCAGCTGATCCAGTAAGGATTGCGGCACGTCCTCTGGTGCTGCCGCCGCCAGAATGCCGTCGTAAGGACCGTGTTCTGGCCAGCCCCAAGTACCGTCTGACAATGACAGGTGCACGTTGTCGTACCCCAGCAGCCCCAGACGCTCACGCGCTTTCAGGTGCAAAGGCTCAATACGCTCGACACTGTACAAGGTATTCACCAGAGGACTCAGCACCGCCGTCTGGTAACCCGACCCAGTGCCAATCTCCAACACACGTTGCAGCGGCCCGTTAGCCAATAGGGTTTCTGTCATGCGCGCCACAGTATATGGCTGACTGATGGTCTGGCCGTTACCGATGGGCAACGCGGTATCTTCGTAGGCCCGATGCGCCAGGGCTTCATCGACAAACAGATGACGCGGCGTCGTTGCCATCACGTTCAGCACGTCTTCGTCCTTGATACCGGCGTCACGCAGACGCTGCACCAGACGATTGCGCGTGCGTTGCGAGGTCATGCCGATGCCGGTTTTAAAATGATCGTTCACTGCGTCAGTTACCCGCGAAATTGTTCGGCCAATGGCATCAGCATGGAATGCAACGTCATGTCGGTCTGAATCGGTGTAATGGATACCTTGCCTGAAGCAATGGCATAAAAGTCGGTGCCGACACCGGCATCCGCCACGTCACCGGCCGCCGAAATCCAGAAGCATTCTTTGCCACGTGGGTTCGTCACTTTCACCGGATTATCGGCTTTGTTGCGATGTCCAAGGCGAGTAATCTCACGGCCTTGCAACTCGTCGTAGGGAAGATCCGGCACATTGATATTAATGACGGCATTCCGAGGCAACGATAACCCCTCGATGGTTGGTAGCAGCTCGATCAGAATGCGTGCTGCGGTATCAAAATGCGTGTGCCCGCACAGCGAAATCGCCACCGGCGGCTTCGCCAGAAAACGACCTTCCATTGCCGCTGCCACCGTACCGCTGTAAAGCACATCGTCGCCGAGATTCGCGCCGGCGTTAATGCCTGAGATCACTCGCTCACATCGTCCCGCAAAAAAGTCATTCAGCCCGAGATGAACACAGTCCGTCGGTGTGCCATTAATGCTGACAAAACCACTGTCCTGGGTGATCGGGTGCAGAGGGCGGTCCAGTGTCAGTGAATTACTGGCGCCACTGCGGTCACGGTCTGGAGCCACCACATGAATCGCGTGGCCATCCTGCTCGAGTGCCTGGGCCAGCGCTTTCAGACCTGGGGCGTGTACGCCGTCATCGTTCGACAACAACAGAGTCATCGTTGTTTATCCTTGAGGGTTCACTGGTCGCGATAAACTCGCGTAATAATGATGTCGCATAATACCCGGCGGGCAGGGAAAATGTGAGCAATAATTGGTCGTTTTCCGGCCATTCCCAACGTAACCCATCCGGGCGCGCAGCTAATGAGCGGCGATCCTGATTGAGCCCCGAATGCTCAAGCCCTTCACACAAAATGTCATGAGCAGAGGTGACGTCGGTTTCCAGCGCCAGAGCATCGTCCGTCGTAGTGAGTCGACCCCGTCCCCACATTGGGCCGGTGGGCATGCCGCTGTCGTCGAGAAGATCGCCATTCAGGGTTTGTCCCCAGATGCCGTCATGGATTCGTCGCGCAATCACTTCGTTAAACAGGAACGAACGCACGGCCGACAGGTACAGGCCTTTCTTCTTTTTATTACGAACGCGAATCTCACGCTGCAACATGGCCATCCCCTGAGCGACGTTATCCCCTTCACGCCCAAAACGCTGGGCGCCAAAGTAGTTGGGCACGCCGCCATCACGAATGGCGTTCAGGTTGGTTTCAATCAGAGCTTTCTCACCCTGCACGTCACGTAGGCGAATCACAAAGCGATTACCCAGTAAGTCACCGGGGCGCAATTTCTTGGTATGACGCGCTTGCTCGAGCACCCGAAATTCCGGGTGCGACAGCGCTGTAAAGTCCGGCGCTTCTGCTTTGGGCATCCAAACGCTGAACCACTGTCGGGTCACGGCATAACGATCTTTTAATCCGGCGTAGCCCACGTCCAATTCGCGAACCTTGGCAAACTCAGCCAGTTGCGCAGCGACGTATTGGGTGTTGGCACCGATCTTTTCGACATACAGCCAGACATGCTCGCCCTCACCCTGAGGCAATTCCTGCGGAATCTCCGTCACCTGAAAGTCGTCGTTCTCTTGCTTCAGTGTCGCCAGAGCGCCGGTGGCCGGGTAAGCCAGCGGCCACTCAGGCAAGGTACGGTAATCCTGCCCTTTATCCTGGCTGGTATCTTGGCTCATGCGTCACGATCCAACAGCAAGGCAACGGCATGAACGGCAATGCCTTCTTTGCGACCCACGTATCCCAGTTTTTCGGTCGTCGTTGCCTTCACATTCACGTCGTCCATGCGCACCTGCAGATCGGCGGCGATGGCGGCACGCATGTCTTCGATGTGGGGCGCCAATTTAGGGGCCTGTGCCACGATAGTGACGTCGACGTTGCCAACCCGGTAACCTTTATCGGCAACTAAGGAGACAACGTGGCGCAATAACATGCGGCTGTCTGCGCCCTTCCACTGCTCATCAGTATCCGGAAAATGTCGTCCGATATCGCCCAATGCCGCCGCGCCCAATAAGGCATCGGCCAGTGCATGCAAGGCCACATCGCCGTCGGAGTGCGCTTTCAGACCATGGCTATGCGCGATCTGCACACCGCCCAGTGTAATAAATGAGCCTTCATCAAAGGCATGAACGTCAAAGCCGTGGCCAATGCGCATGTGGTGTTCTCGATATAAATTAAGATTGAGATAAATAGAGTGATGCTAACGCCAGATCTTCCGGACGCGTCACTTTAATGTTGTCCGCGCGGCCAGCCACCAGCACGGGGTGCCCCCCGGCATGCTCGATGGCAGACGCTTCATCCGTGACTTCAAAACCGTCACGTAATGCGCCTTCTAATGCCGCTCGTAATTGCCCAAGGCGAAATACCTGCGGAGTCAGCGCGTGCCAGAGCTGTTCGCGCTCCACCGTATGATCGATTACGACCGATCCATCCGCCTGACGAATGCCGCGCTTCATGGTGTCACGTGTTGGCGACGCCAGTATCGCACCGTCGCCCTGCCCAGCCTGACATTGAGCAAACAACGCATCGAGATCGGAGTGACGAATGCAGGGTCGTGCAATGTCGTGTACTGCGACCCAATCATTGTCGTCTGCCAACCCCGCCAAAGCATGCAGTCCGTTTAATACGGAATGACAACGCTCACTGCCACCGGGCGCCACGTTTACCTGAGGGTGATTGGCAAAGCGGGATTCGGGCCAGTATGGATCGTCGTCTGACACCACCACCACAACTTCGCGTATACGCGGGTAGCTCAGCATGGCATCTAACGTGTGTTCGAGCAGAAACTGACCGTTCAAAGGTAAATATTGCTTGGGTCGATCAGCCTGCATGCGACTGCCAACACCCGCGGCGGGCAACACTGCCCAGATTGCATCATTCATTGTCAGGCTCAGCAAACAGAATAAAGGTCTCGCCCTCTTTGACCAAACCCAGTTGTTCTCGCGCGGCTTCCTCTACCAAGGCATTGCCGCTGCGCAGTTCCATCACTTCACTCAGCAGCCCCTGATTCACTTCCGCCTGCGCTTCGTTGGATGACGTCATGGTCTGAATCTGACGCTCCAGTGCGCGACTGGCAATCACACCGCTGTCATCAAACCAAAGCCGATACTGCAACACCAGTAACAAAACGACGGCGATGCTCGTCCAGACATGTTTGGCAGATATCACCATGATCAAACCCTCAGGCCAGTTAACTCAGCTTGGTTCTGGAAAGTGCACAGGAAAGCGAGCAAGAAAGCGTTCCAGAAAGTACTCAAAACAGCCAGCCCCGCCAGCCTTCACCCAACACCTGACAACGACCACCTTCTGTCTTATGGAAACAACAACCGCACGACAGGCAAGTAAATAAAAAGGTGACGTCGTCGGGGCGTAATAGTAAACCAGCGTCGGAACCGCCACCAGCGCGGGACGCGTCGGCCGCACGTAGCGAGTGGCATCCTGACAGTCGCTGACGCTCCGCTGCCAGCGTCGACTTGACGAATTTCTCCCGAATCTGCCACCCTGACACCGGTATTGCTCAATGTGAGTGACCCAACGTTTGATATCCAATTTCTGTTACCTGACTGGAAAGCGATGCTCGTGACCAGACGCTGCCTGACCATTCTCCTGATACTGTCGCTGGCGCAAATCGGCTGGGCTGCTCCTGCACGCCAACTCAGTGAGTCAGACTGCGAGCGGCACTTCATACATTCCTCTATGCACCCCGCCGTGCATTCTGATGCGCCGGCTATGCAGCAGCATCACAGCGAAGCAGTGCCTCATCTCATGTCGCAGCACGCAGAGTTGCAGGGCAAAGCCAATGCCGAGCAAACGCTTCAGCACGATTGCTGCGAGCCGTCATCGACCGCGGAATGCAGTCATCAACAATGCCACTCGGTCGGGATCAGTGCGCTGGGCTTACTGAGCGTCATGCCTATGGTCTCGGTGACCCAGCATTCAGCGCCTGCTTTCGCTATGCTTGCGGAACCCCGGCTCCCCTATCAGCTCCACCCTGAACGACCTCCGCGATTCCAATCCTGAGCTTCATGGCATCGATGTAACGATGTCAGCCCCAATTTAAACGACAACGAACTCTGCCATCGCTCCTAAAAACGAGAGTGGCGAGTTCAATGCCTATGCACAGGATTTACTCATGAGCACACGACTTACGAATCAAGCACTGACACGCCGACGCTTTGTCACGGGCGCCGCAGGTAGCGCCTTGCTGTTAGGAAGCGGCCTGCCCGTTCACGCCTCACAGAACAACACTGCCCCCTTTCAGGTTCCCGAACTGCGGGGGCGTGAATTTAACCTCACCATCGGATTGCAGGGCGTCAACTTCACCGGCAAAGATCGTTTGGCCACCACAGTAAACCAATCGTTACCGGCACCGGTATTACGCTGGAAAGAAGGCGAACGGGTACGAATTAATGTGACCAACACTCTATCGCACACCAGCTCTATCCACTGGCACGGCATTATTTTGCCGAGCAATATGGACGGCGTACCGGGATTCAGCTTCGACGGCATCGCCCCCGGAGAAACCTTTACCTACGAATTCGACCTGAACCAGTCGGGCACTTACTGGTATCACAGTCACTCGGGGTTTCAGGAACAAACGGGCATGTACGGCGCGATTGTGGTCGAGCCCAAAGACCCAGATCCGGTGGTGTACGACCGGGACTACGTTGTAATGCTGTCTGACTGGAGTGACGAGCATCCAAGTGATGTCTTTGCCACGCTCAAAAAGATG